>CAZOWH010000020.1:0-18042 GCA_964583425.1 uncultured Lachnospiraceae bacterium | reverse complement strand
AAATGCCAGCAGCAGTCCAGACAAGCCCGAGATCAGCTTGCCGACAATGACAGGGAGGAGGTATGTCGCATCAAACGCCATTGTGAACGCAAGGTGTGCGGCAAAGGTGAAGGCGCCCGATACTGCAAAGGCGGCATTCACGGCAACGCCCTTGCCATCCATATCATTCATCATGCCAAAGGTGGCTGTGGCTGTGGCAAGGGAGGTGAGCAGCCCGAGGGCAGAGATCTCATTGATGCCTGCCTTGCTGCCCAATGCCCGCAGGGGCTTATGCAGCAGTCGCGAAGCGATGCTGATAAGGGGGAACATACCCGTCATGACAATGCAGGCGTTAAGGCAAATGAGCGCGCCCTCTTCAACGGTGCCGACATTCTCAATGATCGGCTCGTTTGCAAGAAAATTGATTATGCCAAGGGTGAAGCCCACGATGATGAGCGCTTTGATGACATAAGCAAATCCGCCAAATATTTTAATGCAGATTTCGGGGAAGAAGATTAATCCCGCGCCGATGATCAGCGAAAAGAGAAGCAGGGGAATAAGATTGATGAGCAATGTGCCGATTGGCAATTTGCACATAAGACCACTCACAAAGCAGCCTACGGGAATGGTTACAACACCGCAAAGCAGCCCGGAAAGCAGATGCTTGTGGTTTTCTTTTTTTACCAGCCCCAAGGATACGGGAATGGAATAGGAAATGGTTGCACCCATCATAGAGGATACCACAAGCGCGCTCCAGCGCCCCACCGCCGCATCCTTTGCCACCTCTGTGGCAAGAGGTGCACCGCCCATATCGTTGGCAAAAAGCATGGCGGGAAGCACAGAGGGGTCGATGGAAAAAGCCTCATAAACCCAATTAAAGAAGGGAGAGAGGAGCTTGGCGGTCAGCGGTGCGATCACGATCATGCCGATCATAGACAAGGACATAACTCCCAGCAGCCAAAAGCTTTTTTCAAACTCCTGCCCGAGCTTTAGCTTATTGCCGATCACGTAATCGATGGCACCAAGGATGGAAAATGCAATAATGATAATAGATAAGACACTCATGATTAAAAGGCGAAAACGCCAACTCCTTTGTTTTTTAGATCAGGGAAGGGGGCGTGCCGTAATGACTTTTAAACAGCCTTGAAAAATACAGCGGGTCGTCAAAGCCGACGGCAAAGGCAACCTCGGCAATGCCCTTGTATTCGCCGCTTTCCAGCAGCATTTTTGCCTGTAGCAGGCGCTCACGCATCACATATTTGCGCGGCGAGATGCCAAATACGCCCTCAAATATATGGCGAAAGGTGGGGGCGGAGATGCCGCAAAGCGCGGCAAGCGTGGCGATCTTGAGGTCATGGTCAAACAAATGCTCCGCCAAATACTCAATAGCGGGCGCTATTTGCGAGCGCTTATGTAACGGCACATAATCGCCCTTTTCGTTGTCGGCGATCAGTGCCAATAGGCGGTAAAACAGCGAAAGCAGCTCATATTGCTTTACGGCTTCATCGGCAAAGCGCCATTTTTTCTCCATTTGTTTAAAAAGTGCGGAAAGCGTTTCGCTTTCGCCAAACACAAAATGCTGTGGGGCGGCAGGGGAAAGGGTGTCGGCATGAAAATTGATCAGCCGAAATATACTTGACCCCTCCGATATTTTTTCAAACGAGTAGCTTTCCCCCTCGGGGATAAAAAGCAGGCTGTGCGGCACAAAATGCACCGCCTCGCCGCGCAGGCGGTAGATGCTCTCACCGCTTTCCTTATACACAAAGGTAGAGCTGGTGCGGCTGTTCATGTAGCACCGCTTGCTGCTCTCGCCGGATGCAACACCCACGAGCCTCGGTATCGTGCTGAAATACGGCATATCCTCATGCTCCTTTCCATTTTCTATTATATTTTTATCACATTTTCGGTGTTTTGTCAATTTTTATTTTCAAAAAATCCATGTTTTGTTTTTTCTCCATGTACACCGCCGCAAGCCTTCCTGTATAATAATAGCATCTCAAAGCAAACCGTGAGGCAAAGGACTCATGCTGCTGCAAAGGAGAGGAGAAACAAAATGAAAAAGCAGTTCAAGCTCATATTATGTGTAGCCTTGGTGCTCATGCTGCTGGCGGTGCTCGGTATTGCTGTATCTGCCGCAGAGGTCACGACCGAGGCGGAGGCAAACTACAAGGTCGTTGCCGCCGACAGCACCACAATAGGCTATTATACCGTGCTGCAGGAGGCTGTTGCCGCCGTGACCGACGGGGGCAAGGTCGTTGTCCTTCGCGATGTTGCGGGCGAGGCGGGCTTTGATCTATCCAAGTCAAAGGGCTTTTCCTACACCATTACAGGTGGCGATACACGGCGCTCGCTTAACTTTACAAGCGGGTATAACAGCAAGTATCTTTTTTATCTGGGCTCGTCCTCATCCACAATGGGTAGCGTAACCTTTGATAATCTCGCGCTTACGCATGATATTTCAACCCTTACGGATATGGTTTTTTGTACGGGCAAATCCGCTACAAAAACCACCGATACCTTAACGCTGCATAGCGTAGTGGCGGAATTTTCCACCGCTCGCCTTGTATGGCTCTACAGAACCTACAATTTGGTAATCAGCGGTGATACGACCCACCTTTCTGCCACAGACGTGGTTTGGGGAAATACCGGTGCTGCGGGTGCTGCCGTCAGTATAACGGACGGCACGCTGAACGGCTGCGTGCGCTTGGCTGCGGCGGCTACTCTCGATATGACGGGCGGCACATTGAACGGTTATTTCAAGCTTCAGCAGCAGGAGGGCTTCCGATACTACGATGCAAACGGTAAGATCGTATATTGGCATGAGGAGGAGATCACCCATCAGGATACCTATACCAAGGCGGCATTTGCAAGCATGATCACCGTAACTGTCGGCGGCAATGCCACGGTCAACGCAGGGGAGAACCCCATTGCGGCGTTTTCCTCTCCCTCCACTCTGGTGATCGAGAGCGGTGCCACGCTTCGCTCCTCGGTCAGCGGTATCTTTACCTTTACGGATGCCTGCACCTGGACGACAGGCACAACCCCCACCGTGTTTGCAGAGCCCTCGGTCGTGATCAACGGTGGCACGCTCTATACAGGTGTTTGCCCCGCGGTGGAGGATGTTGATTTTACAAAGCTGAATTTGGTTCTGCCGGGTGTTTCCTCGGTGGATATCAGCACCGTCATGACGATTGATGCCTTCGAGGATCTGCACGAGCTTGCCATTGCACAGGTTGCTGCCTCGATCGATAAAACAAAATTTGCCTCTGTTTCCATCGAGGATGTCAGCGGCTGGGTACCGATCAATGTGCTGGCGGGCGGCGACGTGACCGTAAACCTCAGCATCGATTGGCAGAACACCGCTTATCCCTTTGTGGTAAATGGCGGCAAGCTGAGCTTTGCGGGAGGCAGCTATACTACGACCGCTGCACGATTGGTCAATGTTATCGGTGCAGGCGAAGTGCTTGTGAAAAACGGCAGCTTTGCGGTGACTGCCGAAAAGCCCTATCTTTTTTATTTCGGCTTTAATAGCACTGCCGTGCTGACGGTTGAGGCGGGGACGTTTCAAGCTGATTGTCTGATATATCTTGCGGGTGCCGCTACCGCTACCGTGAACGGTGGTACTTTTACGGGTGGTGAAGCCGACAATGGACTATATTATATGCGCATGTCGGGCGGTGGCAGCTCGCTGACAGTAAACGGCGGTACATTTACCGTGGGCGCAGGCAGCGGCGGCATTTTTTGCCTAAACAGTGCTACGGGCGCACCGACGGGTATTCGAACGCTGCACGTGAAGGGTGGAAGCTTTGACGGTAGTGCACGCTGGATCTTTGTCAATCAGCCGGCAGCCATTACCCTTGAAAATGCCAGCTTTACGGATGTCAACAATTATCTGCCCGAGAGTGGCGCGATCCGCATGCGCAATAATGCCACTGCGGCGGATGTCTATGCGGTGACACTGACGATCAGATCGGGCAGCTTTACCACAAATGCTGCTTCTCACGCTCCTATTATTTGGCTTGAGGAAGAGTGCGTGGTCATTGAGGGGGGCACCTTCCGCGCGGAGCGCCTCGCCAAGCTGGATTACGTGGGCGAGCTCGCCTCCTTTACGGTAAACGGCGGCACCTACTTTATCAGCGGCGACAAGGCCATTCAGGCATACCACGCAGGCTCCGCTAAATTTGATCTTGCCATCAACGGCGGCATGTTTATTATGACGCACGAAAGCGCTATGCTTGTCAACCGTGCCGACGTGGTGGGCGTGAATAACGCCACCTTTAAGTCCTTTAGCGTCAGCGCGGTCACCGTGCTTGCAAGATCTCCCATGGCGGTGCTTTGGGACGATGAGACCGTTGAGGGCATCTATCCCGCATTGGTGCAGTACAGCGGTGGAAGCTATTACATCTATCACAAGGCTACCGCAACCGATACTGCGCTGGATGTTTCCAATGCCGATGTCGATTATACCGGTGCCGCGGTGCATATCGCAGCCACAACAGACGGTAGCGGCATTCGCTTTACCACCGTGCTTTCCGAGGCGGTGATCGAAACACTGCAGGGTATGACCGATAAAACGCTGCAGTTCGGCACGCTGATCGCTCCCGCCGATTACGTAACTGCTGCAGGCAGCTTTACGGTAGAAGCGCTTGAAAGGCTGACGGTAGCGGGCGTCAAATATGTGGATATTCCCGCCGTGAAGTCGGTGGTTGATAAGGATGAGGATGGCATTCCCGAAGCCTATGCGGGCGCACTTGTCAACCTTAAGCTGAAAAACTATCCCCGTGTGTTTGCTGCAGTTTCCTATGTCAAGGTAGACGGTGTGATATATTACGGTGCCTATGACATGATGAGCAACGCGCGCTCCGTTGAGCAGGTTGCTGAGGCGGCGCTCGCGGCAGGGAATTGGGAGACCGATACCGAGCTGACTCTTCTCAAGGCATATGCGGGCTATACACCGCAGAGTGAGAATGTAGTCGAGGTGGCGTTTAGTGCGGGGCGCGTGGATACCGCAACAGGTACGGTGGTTGCGGCGGCAGGGTATTTCACCAGTGAGGTCATTCACCTTACCAAAGCCGGTACGATCGTGATCTTTGCCGATCAGGACGGCAGCTTTGCAGGCTCCGATACCTATGTTGTGTCGCATTGGACCGCAGATGGCACGGCACTTGCCGAGCCCTACGATAACTATGAGGGCGAGGGCGGTCGCGCCGCCGAGGTCGCAGTCACGCTCGGGGGCGAGCGCTATTACGCGTATATCTCTACCTACGATAATGAGTATATCCGCCTTTGCTACACGGGCGAAGTGGGCGATACCACCGTTTCGGTGCGTGAGGCAAACAAGCAGGGCACATTGGCTGCCAATGAAACGGCATATGCCGCCTATATCCGCGCGCTCTTTCTCCTTGAATCCAAGTCGGATGTCTACTATGAGCAGTTAGAGGGCCTCAATTTCGTTACCATCGGCACCAGCGTGTTTGATATTCCTGCCATCAAGGGCAATCTTTGGGTAGATCTGATTGCGGATAAATACGGCATGACCTTTGAAAACCATGGTGTCAGCGGCAGTACCATCGCAAACGATAAGCGCGAGCTGCCCACAACCCATTCCTCCTATAAGGTCGGCTCCACGCGTGCCGCTAACTCTTTTGTGGAGCGTGTGGATAACCCCGATGCAAAGAAGGGCTTTGCGCAGGTACAGAACTATGATGTGGATATCGTATTCTTTGCGGGGGGCGGCAACGATCTCACGCGCGGTATTGCCATCGGAGAGGTTTCGCTGGATAACACCGATACCACCACGCTCTGCGGCGCCATCAATTACTGTATCAAGAAGCTGCAATGGCTTTATCCGAATGCGCTGATCATCTCCAATACCAATACGCCGTATAATGCAAAATATACCTTTGATTTTACACCGGGTGAGGAGGCTTATGCCATTACCCGTGCCGAATATTCCGCAGCAAAAACGGCGTTGCTTGATATGTGGGGGATCGTGAGCTACAACGCAATGGATGAAAGCGTCACGGGCGGCGATATCAACAGCGAATGGTACCGCGAGCAGTACTATATGGATCCCAATGATACCAATCACCGCAATGTTGAGGGGCAAAAGCAGTGGATGCCCATTATGGAGAAATTCATGGCGGAGCAGTATGCAGCCTACCTTGAAGAGAAGGCGGCAAGTGAAGATTGATCGGAAGGATCTCTATTGCAAGGATAACAGGGCTTGTGCTACGGCACAAGCCCTGTTATTTTCTTCAGGTAAATTGCGGTGCTTTTACCTCGTTGCCGGCAAAAGCGTTTGGACCCGGGCTTGAAGCGAAAGCTTTGAGACATATACTGCATCGCCGCCTTCAGCTCGCCGTTGCCACCGCCCAGCTGCTCTTGCAGCAGTGCCGCATATTGCGGGTTTGGGCGCTCCACGGAAACGGGATGAAACAGCATTTTTTTCATGCTTGAACATAAATAGTAACCTCCGGTGTATTGATGTTACTATTATCTCTCCTATGGCTTCCTTTATACATATTACAGAGAGCCCAGCGTTTCCACTGCGTGCGTCTCGCACACCTCCTTGCCGTGCTCGGGCAGCATCATTTCCGCCGCCTCCTTGCTTTCCATTTCTCCGTATTCGGCAACAAAGGCATAATCCTCGCGCGCCGAGAGGGGATCGCCCTCCTCAGAAAGAAAGAGCCAGTAGCGGTGACAGTCATCAAGCCACGCGCGGCTCTCACCTGCATAGTGGGTGGCATTCAAACGTCGGCAGACCGCAATCAGGCGCGTCATGCTTTCAAAGCAAAATGCAAGACTGCGGCGCGGGCGCTGCGGCGTGCCTTTTTGTGCTTTATATGTAGCAGGGTTGTGCTTTGCCACAACCTCAATGCCCATCTTGGTTACAAAAAGCTCGCATCCGCCCTCGCGAGAGGGGTACATTTGAATATATACCTTATCATCTGCGGCATCAAAGCCTGTTTCGTGCTTCACGTCTGTGAGGATCGCCTTGAAGGCGCGGCGCGTCAGCGTGTCGGCATAATCGGCGGTGTCGGGGCACAGGGCGTAGCGCGCGGCATCCTCGCGTGTGAGCATGATTTTTAATTTGTTATTACTGATCCGGATCCATTCCACGGAAATCACCGCCTTTCACGAAATTTTTTGTTGCCCTTCACAGTAGTATCATTATAAGCCAAAAAAGCGGTTCTGGCTACCCCTAAAATAATGGTAATTTTGCAATAAATTTTGCCAACCGCCATCGTTGACTTTCGGCATGGGTTATGATAGAATATATCTGTATTATTATATTTAAAGGGGGTGCGCCTGTTGCAATATCATACCGAAACCGCGGCAGTGGAGCTGTCGGTGCGCGAGCTTTGCGCTATGGCGCACAAAAGCGGCAGTATTGATACCCGACACCCCTATCGGGGACGTGATGCCATGCAAAAGGGCAGCGAGGCACACCGTAAGCTACAGGCAAAGGAGGGCCCCGCCTATCAAAGCGAGGTCACTTTACGTAATACCACGCTTTATAACGGCATTTATTATACGGTTGAGGGCAGAGCCGACGGCGTGATCGAGGAGGGGAATACCGTCACGGTCGAGGAGATCAAGACCGCGCGTGGGCGCGGCTTTTTGGCGGGACCTCGCGAGGATGCCTATTCCCAGCTGCGGTGTTATGCCTATTTTATTTGTGAGAGTAAACACCTTGCGCGTGTGCGCATGCGCATGCGCTTGTACGATCCCGAAAAGGATGCCGTACGTGACAGCTATAGCGAAATGACGGCGGAGGAGCTGCGCAGATTTTACCACTCGCTCCTTGCCCGTATCGAGTATTTTGCCCGCTTTGAGGTCACGCGCAAGACCGAATATATCCCCTCGGTGGAAAAGATCGGCTTCCCCTATGACAATCCGCGTGAGGGGCAGACCGAGCTTGCCGAAACGGTGTTCCGTGCTGTGCGGCGCGGCAAGCGGCTGTTTGCGGGGGCACCCACGGGCATTGGTAAGACCATGTCCACGCTTTATCCCGCCGTTAAGGCGTTGGGGGCAGGGCACTGTGATCGTATTTTTTATCTGACCGCCAAGGCAAGCACCCGCCGCGAGGCGTATGCGGCGGCAGGCAAGATCTTTTCGGCAGGTGCGAAACTGCGCACCGTTATTCTCTACGCCAAGGAGCAGGTTTGCCTCAACGAGGGCGGCTGTAAGCGGGGCAACGCTTCGCGTTGCAACCCCGATGAATGCCCCTTTGCACGCGGATATTACGATCGTGTGGACGACGCCGTGAAGGAGCTGCTTTCCCGCGGAAACGGTTTTCCGCGCGTGATTTTGGATGAGGTTGCAAAAAAGCACCGTGTTTGCCCCTACGAGCTATCTCTTGATCTTTCACTGTTTTGCGAGATCATTATTTGCGATTATAACTATGTGTTTGATCCTGCCGTTTACCTGCGCCGCTATTTTGATGCGGTAGAGGGGGAGCGGAGGGAATATGTCTTTCTTGTGGACGAGGCGCATAACCTCCCCGATCGCGCACGGGATATGTACTCGGCGCGCCTGTCAAGCGAGCCGTTTGAGGCGGTTTATGCACGCGTGGATCCCGCCGATACCAAGATAGAGGCTGCCCTCGGTGGCTTTATCATGACCATGCACCGTATGGCACGGCTCTGCACCGAAAACCGCCAAAAGCATGAGGATGGCACCGAAAGCGGCTATTATATCAATCGCGCGCCCGCCGAAAGCTTTTGCGAGCAGGCAGAGCTTTGCCGCCGCGCACTGGATGCAGTCTTAAAGGCTGATCCCTTCCACCCGCTGGCAAATGAAATAGCAGACCTTACGGCAGCACTGCGCCGCTTTGCGGGCATTGCCGAATATTACGATGCAAGGTTTCTTACCTATGCGGAGCTGGTGCGGGGCAGGTTTTCCATTCAGCTTTATTGCCTTGACCCCGCAGGCGTGCTGAACAGCGCCGCTGCGCGTGCGCGCGCTGCCGTCTTTTTCTCGGCAACACTCGCGCCGCTGGATTATTTTGTGGATGTGCTGGGGGGCGGCAAGGGCGCACTGACGCTTGCCTTGCCCTCGCCCTACGATCCCAAAAACCTTTCGGTCACGGTCGTGCCCTCAATCAGCACACGCATGGAGGATAGGGAAAAATCCTACAAGCGCATTGCCACCTATATTGCCGCCGCTGTCAGTGCGCGGGCAGGGAATTATATGGTCTATTTTCCTTCCTATGATTATCTCAACCGTGTGTATGAAAAATTTGCCGCGCGCTACGGGCAGGTCGAGTGCATTGTGCAGCACCCCGCCATGACCGCGCGTGAGCGCGATGATTTCCTTGCCGCCTTTAAAGCCGATGAGGGGCATTTACGCGTGGGCTTTTGTGTGCTTGGCGGCAGCTTTTCCGAGGGCGTGGATCTGCCGGGCAGTCGCCTGATTGGCAGTGTCATTGTGGGCGTGGGGATACCGGGGCTTTCAAACGAGCGTAATATGCTGCGTGACTACTATGAAAACAAATGCGAGCGCGGCTATGATTATGCCTATACCTACCCGGGCATGAACCGCGTGCTGCAGGCGGCAGGGCGCGTGATCCGCCGCGAGGAGGATAAGGGTATTGTGGTACTGATCGATAGCCGCTATGCGGAGGAGCCGTATCTGCACCTTTACCCGCCGCATTGGCAGGATATCACGGCAGCAAGCGATGCCGCATCGCTTGCACACCGCGTGGGGCAGTTTTGGAAAGAAAAAGAATTAATAAATTATAAATTGTTATGAATAAATGCAATTTTCACTTGCAATTCTTGCGGAAATGTGCTATACTGAATATCAATGATGGCAAAATTTGCAACTTTTTGGATTTTTTTATGCGGATTTGCCGTATTTGACAAAAAGGAGAAAATAACATGAACTACACCACGATGAGCGCTGCCGAACTGCAAAAGGAGCTCGCCGCACTGCAAGCACAATACAAGGCATATTGCGATAAGGGTCTTTCCCTCGATCTTTCCCGCGGCAAGCCCGGCAGTAAGCAGATCGATCTGTTGACCGATATGCTCACCTGTCTCAAAACTCCCGCCGATTGCAAATCAGGCAATGGCTTTGATAACCGTAACTACGGTGTGCTTGACGGTATTCCCGAGGCTAAGCAGCTCTTTTCCGATCTGCTTGGTATTCCCACCGCAAATATCATCGTTGGCGGTAACTCCTCCCTTAACCTGATGTACGATGCAATGGCACGCGCCATGCTCTACGGTGTTGTGGGCAGCCCCCGTCCTTGGGTGCGTGAGGAGAAGGTGAAGTTCATTTGCCCCGTGCCCGGCTATGACCGCCACTTCGGCGTTTGCGAGTCGCTCGGCATTGAAATGATCAATGTTGCCATGACCGAGACGGGTCCCGATATGGCAGTGGTTGAGGAGCTGGTAAAGGATCCCGCAGTAAAGGGCATTTGGTGCAATCCCAAGTATTCCAACCCCGATGGCATCACCTATTCCGATGAGACTGTAAAGCGCCTTGCCGCAATGAAGACCGCCGCACCCGATTTCCGTATTTTCTGGGATAACGCTTATGTGGTGCACGATCTTTACAAGGCAGAGGGCAACGATACGCTTTATGATATTTTTGCCGCTTGCCGCGAGGCAGGAAACGAGGATCGTGTATTCTACTTTGCCTCCACCTCCAAGATCTCCTTCCCCGGTGCGGGTCTTGCTATGATCGCAGCATCCGATGCAAATGTAAAGCAGATCAAGTCGATCATGAGCTCGCAGACCATCGGCTTTGATAAGCTTAACCAGATCCGCCACGTGCGCTACTTCAAAAATGCAGAAAACATGATGGCGCATATGAAGACGCTTGCCGATATCATTCGCCCCAAGTTTGAAACGGTTGACCGTATTCTCAATGAGGATCTTGCAGGCACGGGAACCGCACATTGGACCTGCCCCCGCGGCGGCTACTTTATCAGCCTTTACACCATGAACGGCTGCGCCAAGCGTGCTTATGCACTCTGCAAGGAGGCAGGCGTTACGCTGACCACTGTCGGTGCGACCTACCCCTACGGCAAGGATCCCGACGACAGCAACATTCGTATTGCACCCACCTATCCCTCCGATGAGGATCTGGAGGCGGCAATGCATGTGCTCACGCTCTGCGTCAAGATCGCAGCGGTAGAGAAGCTGCTTGCAGCATAAATAAAATAAGAAATCCGCAGCTCGCGCGAGCTGCGGATTTCTTTTATGCAAAGACTTACAGCACCGTAAAAAACGTGCTGTTCAAATAAAGGTTATCTACCATGCGGAAAACGGTAGTTGCCGTCGGGTGCTGTAGCTTGGCAAGCCGCGCGGCGAATTTGGTGGGGATATCCTCGAAGCGAAGCTGTGAGAAATGGCAGTCGTTGAAATAAACGTTTTGCACGTGGCAATCCTCGCGCCCGCAAATGACGGGCATACCCGCCGAGCGAGCGTGAATGCCGCTAAAGTAAATATTTCGGATGGCGGTGCAGAGATTGTCAGGGTCTATTTGAATGCGTACGGGTGCATTGTAGCCGCGGTCCATGGTAATGTTTGAAAAGCTGATATTTTCAATCAGTGTTGCCTCAAAGCCCTGGTCGCTCATGCGCGCCTCGGCAGGATTGCCCGGCAGATACATGCAAAGACCGCAATTGGATTCGGTGATGTTTAGGTTGGAGAAGGTGCAATCCCGCATCACGCCGTCGTTGATCCAGCCGATGCGCACCGCACAGGTGTGGCTGGTGAGGTTGCAGTTGGTTACCGCAACCTTTTCACAAACGGTGTTCTGCTTCAGCGGAGCGGAATAAGCACGCACCACAATGCAATCGTCACCACAGGTGATATTGCAGTCGGATACGGTCACGTTTTGGCTGCAGTTGATGTGAATGCCATCATTATTGGGCATGTCCACAGCGGCAAGAATTTGTGCGCGGTGAAAATGCACATTGTAGCAGCCGCAGATCCAATAGCTCCAGCCGGCGGGTTGGTTGCGCATGGTTATATCCTCTACCAGCACATTTTTGCAGCCGATCATCATCACCACGCGAGCCGGTGCAAGGCTTGTGTTGCGCGGATCAAGCGGGTGCGGATATGCGCCTACCATGGTCGTCGCCTCGGAAAGCGGCTCGCTGCCCTCGGGCAGGGGCATGGGCTTGCGTATAAAGGACATCAAGGGGCGGGCTGCTTGCTGCTCCGCGGTCATGGGATCCACGTACGCCCACCCCTGGCAATCAATGGCGCCGCGCCCCGTAATGGCAATATCCTCGCAATTTTCTGCATAAATAAAGCAGCGCTTGTTAAAACGAGGGGCATATGCGGTGTCCCAAAAATCGGTCAAAACGTCGGGAAAGTCCTCTGCATTGGTCGAGCCGAGCAGAACGGCATCTCGTGCAATGTGCAGCTCTACGCCGCTTTTCAAATCGATTCTACCGCAAAGAAAGCGCCCGCCTTCAAGAGAAACGCGTCCGCCGCCCGCAGCGGCACAGGCATCAATGGCGGCTTGGATCGCCGCGGTATCTAAATTCACACCGTTACCGGTGGCTCCATATTCTTTTACATTACAGTTCAGCATACAGTGCTCCTTTCGGGTTTGCTTTTATCATAGCACGCATATGTAAAAAAGTCAAGAGCCACAGAGAACGGCTGACTCGAAAAGCATTGCTTTTTGGGGGTTGAGGTGCTATAATATAAATAGCATGCGGCAATACTTTTGGTTCTCCTTTCAAGCCTTTTTTAGGCGCTTGGCAGCCGAAGGCAGCTTGCCCTTTATTTATTCCATGCAGGTGAAGTATGAACAAGCTGACACAACGTTCACAAAACCCCTTTCGGTATTCTGATACCAATAAGCGCTACCATACCTACGATTATTATTTGCGCCACACCTTTGGTGGCAAGGTTGCCAAGCTGACGATAGACGGCGGCTTTACCTGCCCAAATATCGACGGCACCTGCGGCACGGGTGGCTGTCTTTATTGCGGCGGCAACGGCAGCGGTCATTTTACCGCGCCCGCCTCGCTTTCGGTAACCGCACAGTACCTTCGGCAGCGTGAGCAGGTGCAGGGAAAGTGGCAGGTGGAAAAATGTATTCCGTATTTTCAGGCGCACACCAATACCTATGCGCCGCTTGAGCGGTTAAAGGCGCTCTTTGAGGAGGCGCTCACGCTTCCCGACGCCGTGGGGCTGAATATCGCCACGCGCGCCGATTGCCTTCCCGATGCTGTCCTTGATTATCTCGCTGCACTCTCGGCACGCACGGTGCTTACGCTTGAGCTGGGGCTACAGACGGTGCATGACAGCACTGCCGCGCGGATCAACCGCGGGCACAGCTATCAAGCTTTTGTTGACACCTACCGCCGCATCCGCGCCCGTGCGCCATGTGTGCGCATAGGCGTACACCTTATTTTCGGTCTCCCCTGTGAAACGCGGGATATGATGCTGGAGACCGTGAGACAAGTAGCAATACTTCGCCCCGATGAGGTGAAGCTGCACCTCCTTTATGTGATGTCGGATGCGCCGCTGGCAGAGCTTTATCTCACAGGCCAGTACAAGCCGCTTGAAAAAGAGGAATATGTAGAGCTTGTCGTACGCGCGCTGGAGCTGTTGCCGCCCGAAACCGTGATAGGGCGCCTGACGGGCGACGGCATTGCCGATACATTGCTTGCTCCCCTTTGGAGCCGCCGCAAGCTGACGGTGCTCAATGACATTGACAAAAGGCTCTTTGCCGAGAATACGTGGCAAGGAAAGTGTTATTAAAAATAAATGTAATTTTGCCGTGGTGACGATAAGACCGTCATCACGGTATTTTTATTAAAAAATTTCCCACTGCACACTGATTTTTATAAAAGAAGGAATTTTTTTGCAAAAAGCGAAAAAAATATCAAAAAATTTGTTTTGGGGTATTGACAAATAGGCGAAAAACATCTTATAATAAAACCAAGTGGTAAGAAATGGGGCAAAATGTTATAAAATGTTATGCCCAAACCACAAAAGGGGAAGGAGGAACGCAATCGATGCTGTCCGGTGAATATCGTCATTCTCTTGATGCAAAAAATCGCGTTTCCGTTCCCGCCAAGCTACGTGATGAACTGGGCGAGGATTTTATGATCGTGCGCAGTGTGCGCGGCAACTGTCTGCGCTTTTATTCCGCTACAGCTTGGAAAGAATATATCGAGCCCCTCAAAAAGCTCCCTCGCAAGGTTGCTGAGGATACCTTTTGGTTTCTCTACCGTGATGCGGCGCAGGTCACGCCCGATTCGCTCGGTCGTGTGCTGCTTCCCAACGGTCTTTTGGAATTTGCAGGTATTGCAACCAAGGCAGAGGAGGGAGGTAACAGAAGCCTTGTTATCGTCGGCTGCGGCGATTTCGGCGAGATCTGGTCTGAGCAGAATTATGATGCACGCGTTTCGAGCATCGATGTAGATGCCATTCGCCGTGCTCTCGAAGAAAGCGGGCTTTGATATGTCACAGGAATTTTCTCATCGATCGGTATTGCTTGACGAGTGTATCGAAGGGCTTGCCATCAAGGAAGACGGCATTTATGTGGATGGTACCGCCGGTGGCGGCGGGCACTCCTTTCACATTGCAAAGCATCTAACAACCGGCAAACTCGTTGCCATAGACCGTGATGAGGCGGCTATTGCCGCCGCAACTGCGCGACTTTCCCCCTTTTCAGAGCGCGCAACCGTATATCGCAGTAACTTTTCCGAGGTGAGCGAGGTGCTCGATGCTCTCGGCATCGACAAGATCGACGGTATGCTCCTTGATCTTGGTGTCTCCTCTCACCAGCTCGACACGGCCGAGCGCGGCTTTTCCTATCAGGCGGACGCATTACTTGACATGCGGATGGATCGCCGTTCGGAAAAGACTGCATATACGGTGGTCAACACCTACTCCGAGCAGGAGCTCAAAAATATTCTTTTTACCTACGGTGAAGAGAAATTTTCCGCCCGTATTGCAAAGAAGATCGTAACCGAGCGCGAAAAGGCGCCCATCAAGACCACACGCGAGCTTTCCAATATTATTAAAAGCGCAATGCCCGCGTCCGCGCGCGAGGGGGGGCACCACCCCGCTAAGCGCTCCTTTCAGGCGATCCGCATCGAGGTCAACGGAGAGCTTGATGCAATCACACCCGCGCTGAAAAGCGCTATCTCCCGCATGAACAAGGGGGGGCGGCTTGCCGTCATTACCTTCCATTCGCTCGAGGATCGCATTGTGAAGCAGACCTTTGCCTCGCTTGCCGAGGGCTGCAAATGCCCCAAGAGCCTGCCGATCTGTGTTTGCGGTAACAAGCCACAGGTCAAGGTCATTACCAAGAAACCGATTCTGCCAAGTGATACCGAGCTCGCGGAAAATCCGCGCTCTCGCAGTGCAAAGCTGCGCATAGCGGAAAAGCTCTGAATCACTTAAAATTTAAAAGTTAAAAGAAAGAAGAAAAAAGGAGGCTGCATCATGTACGGAACGGAAGTATATGAAAAGGTATATTTTCAAGATGATTATAAACAACAGTTTGATGCTCTGCGCAGCCGTTATCACGATCGCACACAAAGGGCGCTCGGTAAGCGAGCCGTAGATCATAATCCTGTTTCCAACATTTCGGAGTTTTACAATCTGCATGAGGATCCCGATGGGGGCGTACGCCTTTCCACTATGGATTTTGTGGAGTATTTCAATCGCCGCTACGGCGGCAGTGACCGCGTCGGTGCGGCACGCGAGGCACTGGTCAATGCCAAAAACAAGGCAGATAAAAGCGGAGAGTATGCCAAGAAGCAGAGAAGTGAAAAGGCATTGCGTGAGGGCACCGCGCTTTCCTGCCGCGTCCGCTTTGCACGCCGCCATGTCATGCTTGTCAATGCATTTTTTGCTTTCATGCTGATGATCTCCATCGCCCTTCTCGGTGCCTCCGGCGTGATGCTTGAGCGCAGCGAGGCGGATGTTGCCGCAATCAAGCTGCAGCAGGCGCAAAACGAGCAGGTCACCACTGCGGAGCTCTATACGGCGGTTACGGATGACGATACGGTGTCCGATGCGTACCTCACGCACCATGCCGAAAACACCACCGAGGTCTTTGAAGTGGAAAAAACAGATAATAGCATGGAGGCGCTGCTTGCAGCTCTCGCTTATCTCTGGTAATAAAAATCCCATATCGAGAATAGAATAAGGATGCGCGGCGTGCTGTCGCCATCTTGGGCGACGGGATCCGTTTGCAACGGATCCCGTCGCTTCTTCTTTTCTCGATATGGGATTTTTTTGTAAAGGGGATAGGTATGCAAAAAACGGGAGTTTCAGTAAGAACCTTAAAGCGCTCCTCGGTCGTGGCATTTTTTTTGTTGCTGGTCTTTTTATTTCTTGTTGTGCGCATTTTTCTTATTCAGTTTTTGGATTTTGAGCGGTATCAGCAAAAGGTGCTCGACCAGCTGACAACCGAATCCACTGTGCGCGCGGCACGTGGTGCGATCCTTGACAGTGCAGGGCGCGTGCTTGCCACCAATCGTACGGTATACCGCATTTCGATCTATCCGAATGTGATCGCTGATGCCGCCAAGGGTACTGCCGAAACGATTGCCACAGGGCTTTCCTCGCTGGTGGAGGGGCTTACCGCAGAGAAGGTACGGGAGCATATTTCGCATACCCGCGAGCTCAGCCGCACCGTGGTGAAGGAGACCGACACCGCTACCGCCAATGCGGTGCTTGCCTTTATCGGCGAGCACGGTCTTTATGACATGATCGCGGTAGAAGCGGTCAGCGATCGATATTATCCTTACGAAAGCCTTGCCGCACAGGTGCTGGGCTTTACGGGAAGTGACGGACAGGGGCTTTATGGTCTGGAGCTTCAATATAACACGGCGCTTTCGGGCGTTGCGGGCTCCTATATCACAGCACGCGATTCCACAGGCAATCGGCTTCCCAACCGCTACGAGGCATATGTGCCCGCTACTGACGGCGCTACGCTGCATACCACCATTGATGCTTATGTGCAGGCGGTCTTGGAGGAGCAGCTGGAGGCGACCATGATCGAAAGCGGTGCCGCCAACCGTGTGTGCGGTATCGTGATGAATGTCAATACGGGTGCGGTCCTTGCTATGGCAACCGCCCCGACCTTTGACCTAAACGATCCCTTTACACTGAATACATATGCTGAGGCAGAGCTGCAGGCACTGGGTCTTGTCCCCGATAGCGAGGAATATACCAAAATGAAAAATGCGCTTTTGCTTGAGAGCTGGTCAAACAAGGCAGCGACAGAGATCTACATGCCGGGCTCTACCTTTAAGGCGCTGACCTGCTCTATGGTCCTTGAGGAGGATGAGGTCACCGATCTTGAGGAGCGCTTCTTTTGCAGCGGCGCTCTGGCAGTTGCCGACCGTCTCATCCACTGTCATAAGGTGAGCGGGCACGGCAGTCTTACCTTTACCGAGGGCTTGCAGAACTCCTGTAACCCCGTGATGATGACGATCGCCGCTCGTATCGGCACGACCTGCTTTTATAATTATGTCAGCTCCTTCGGCTTGCTGCAAAAAACAGGCATCGATCTGCCGGGTGAGGGAAATTCGATCTTTCACGCCGCCTCAAGCTTTACCGAGCTTGATCTTGCCACTGCCTCCTTTGGGCAGAATTTTAAGGTCTCAGTCCTTCAGATGATCACCGCGATCTCCGCGGTCGCCAACGGCGGTAAGCTTCTGACGCCCTATGTGGTGGAGAGCATCACCGATGCCGCGGGGAACGAGATCTACCGCCACGAGGTGGAGGTAAAGCGGCAGGTCATCAGTGAGGAGACGGCAAATACCGTTTCGGAAATTCTTGCGGGGGGCGTTGCAGGTGACGGCGGTGCCAAAAATGCTTATGTGGCGGGCTACCGCGTGGCGGCGAAAACGGGTACCTCGGAAAAAATAGGCGATGACAGCAGCGCGCGCATCGGCTCCTGTGTGGGGTTCGCACCCGCCGACGATCCCGAAATTGCCGTGATCATCGTGGTAGATGAGCCGACCGATGGCAGTAAGTACGGCAGCGTGGTGGCGGCACCCTATGTTGGCAATGTCTTTGAGGCAGTGCTGCCGTATCTCGGCGTGGAGCCCGTATATAC
>CAZOWH010000019.1:0-18599 GCA_964583425.1 uncultured Lachnospiraceae bacterium | reverse complement strand
AATGTAGGCATTCTCAAATTTGTCAGTGGGGTTAAAGGTCTTTTCAATTACCGCGCCGGTAATCACGTTTTTCAGCTTGGTGCGAACGAAAGCCGCGCCCTTGCCGGGCTTTACATGCTGAAATTCAACTACCTGCAAAACGTTGCCCTGACCGTCGTCAAAGGTTACGCCGTTTTTAAAATCGCCTGCTACTACCATTTTATACCTCCGAAGTATGGTTGATTTACATGATTTGTCCTGCGGCATTGCGCAAAACATATGGTTAATCCTATTTTACCTTATTTCGATGCTCTTTGCAAGGGGTTTTTGCAATTTTTTTCGTCTTGCGCACAAAAAATCATATTTTTTTGCTGAAAAGATTTTAAAGTAAGATTGACAAGAGAAATATTTTGTATTATAATATATACTGTATAAATATCAGTCCGAAAGGAAAGCATACTATGAAATTCATCAACATCGGCTTTGGTAATATGGTTGCCGCCAACCGTATGGTTGCGCTGGTCAGCCCCGATTCCGCGCCCGTCAAGCGCCTGATTCAGGATGCCAAGGACGAGGGCAGGACCATTGATGTAACGTGCGGTCGCCGCACGCGCGCCGTGATCATCACTGACAGTGAGCACGTGATCCTCTCCGCCATTCAGGCAGAGACCATTGCCAACCGCCTTGAGGATGAGATCATCGGCGAGGATGAAGAGGCAGGTGTAGAGGAATGAGCTGCTGCAACGAGTCTGCTGGCAAGGGTCTGCTGATCGTGGTATCGGGTCCCGCGGGCAGCGGCAAGGGCACCGTGCTTGGTGCGCTGCTGCGCGATGAAAAATACCGTTTTTCTGTTTCCGCCACCACCCGTGCACCCCGCCCCGGTGAGGTGGACGGTGTGAATTATCACTACCTCACACGTGAAGCGTTTGAGGAGCGGATCGAGGGGGGCGAGATGCTGGAATACACCGAGTACTGCGGCAATTATTACGGCACGCCGAAAAAAGAGGCGGAGGCGGTACTTGCAAGCGGCTGTAATCTCTTGCTTGAGATAGAGGTGGAGGGTGCCTACAATGTAAAGAAGGCATACCCCGAGGCGGTGCTCATTATGCTGCTGCCCCCCTCGTTTGCCGTGCAGGAGCAAAGATTGCGCAACCGAGGCACCGAGACCGAGGACAAGATCCGTGAGCGGCTTGCACGCACACGCGAGGAGGTCCCCTGCGTGACCGATTACGATTATGTGATCTACAATCACGACGGCAGGATCGAGGACGCGGTGGCGGATATCCGCGCGATCGTGCGCGCCGAGACCTGTGCACTTACCCGCAACAAGGATGCGGCAAAGCACTATTTTGCATAAAAAACAATATAACCAACATAATTTGCAAGGAGAATAAAGATGATCTATCCTACCATTGACGAACTGACCAAAGGCAACTACAACCGTTACCAGCTGGCCATTGCAACTGCTAAGTGCGCACGTCTCATTACCGAGGAGTACGTAAGACAGCGCGCTGCCGCCGAAAACACGCTGACAGGCACCAAGGAGGGGAGCGGTAACATCATGTCCCTCATCGATCAGGATCTTGCCGACAAAAAGGCTGTGAAAAATGCCATTGACAGCATTCATGCGGGCAATTACCAGATCGTGGATGCCCCCGAGGCAGTGGAAGAAGAGACAGAGGACACCGAAGAGGAAGTCGCAGACTGATTTTGATCTTGTGAGAAAGGAGGGGCACCATGTTACGGTACGCGAGAGTCAGATTGCTGGATGCCCCCCGTTTTCTTGATAAGGAATACGATTACGGCATTCCCGATGCGCTGGCGACGGCGGTCGGTGCGGGCAGCTTTGTAACCGTCCCCTTCGGGGGTGGCAACCGCCATCATATGGGGCTTGTTGTCAGTGTCGCGGTCAATACCGCATATGATGCCGTAAAACCCATCATCTCCGTTACAACGCCTCGCATTTCTCTTACAGAGGAAATGCTGGGGCTTGTCTCTTTTTTGCGGGAGACGACTCTTTGTGCCACGGGGGATGCTGTACACGCCATGATCCCCGCGGGCGCGTTTTCTGGTCTTGTGGAGTACTATCGTCCCACGGGCGCACCGCTATCCGATGTGACGCGGCTCTCCCCCGAGGAGACCTTTGTGCTCTCGCACCTTGCCCGCATTGGCGGTGCGGGGCTGGATACGCTTCGCTCCCGCTTTGGAGAGGAGACTGAGGAGCATCTCAAAAAGCTGGTGCGCTTGGGGCTTGTCTCGCGCGAATTTGAGCAGAAAAGCGCGATGGCGCAAAAGGAGCAGGTGACCTATTCGCTTGCCGCCGCGCCCGAGACTGTACGATCGCTGGTGGACGGCACCTTAAAAAAGCCGCGCCTTGGCGATAAGCAGCGCGCCGCGCTCGCATTGCTTTTGGAGGGTGAAAAAAGCATCGAGGCATTGCGTGATGCGGGATTTTCCAAAGCGGTGCTTGATGCATTGGTGGAAAAGGAGCTTGTCTCGCGCCGCGCCGAGCGCGTATGGCGCAATCCGTATGCCTCGCTGCCAAAGGGAGCCTCGCTCCCCGCAGATTTTTCACTCAATGAGGAGCAGGCAACGGTTTTTGCCAAGCTGAAGGCACTGACCGACGACGGAGAGGCGCACGCAGTGCTTTTGCATGGTGTGACGGGCAGCGGCAAAACGCCGATGATGCTGAAGACCATTGACCATATGCTTGAGGAGGGCAAGGGCGTGATCGTCCTGCTGCCCGAAATTGCCCTCACGCCCCAAACGCTTTCCATTTTCTGCTCGCGCTACGGCACACGCGTTGCCGTGATGCACTCGGCGCTCTCGGCAGGGGAGCGCCTTGACACCTATTACCGCATTTTTGAAGGAGAGGCGGATGTGGTGGTTGGCACGCGCTCGGCGGTTTTTGCACCCGTAAAGAACCTTGGGCTGATCGTGATGGACGAGGAGCACGAGCACACCTACAAATCGGATATGAATCCGAAATATCATGCGCGCGATGTCGCGCGCTGGCGCGTGGCGCATCATGGGGCAACGCTGCTGCTTTGCTCCGCGACACCGTCACTGGAAAGCTACAAGCGCGCCACCGAGGGGCGCTATACCCTCTTACAGCTCAAGCACCGCCACGCAGGCGCAAAGCTGCCCGAGGTGAAGATCGCGGATATGCGCGGCGAGGCAGGAGAGGGAAATATCTCGCCCATTGGGCGCGAGCTGCGTGAGATATTAAAGGAAAACACCGCCGCGGGGAACCAGTCGATCCTGTTTCTCAACCGTCGCGGCTACAACCACGTGGTATCCTGCCGCTCCTGCGGTGAGGCGCTGACCTGCCCCTCCTGCAGTGTCACGTTGACCTACCATACCAAGGGAAAAATGTATGACGAGGGGTATTTGCTCTGCCATTTTTGCGGCAGAAGAAAGCCGCTCCCCAAGGCTTGCCCCGCTTGTGGCTCGGTGCACCTTGCGCGCATGGGCTATGGCACGCAGCGCGTAGAGCAGGAGCTTGAGGCACTGCTGCCCGATAAAAGGATCCTGCGCATGGATACCGATACCACAGGCGCGCGCTTTTCCTATGATGAAATGCTCGGTGCATTTCGCCGCCGCGAGGCAGATGTGCTGCTCGGCACGCAAATGGTAACAAAGGGGCATGATTTTCCGCATGTGACGCTGGTTGGCGTGCTGATGGCGGATGCCTCACTGTACCTTGACGATTATCGCGCCGCCGAGCGTACCTTTTCGATGCTGACACAGGTTATCGGGCGTGCGGGGCGCGCGGGCAAGGCGGGTGTTGCAGTGATTCAAACCAACAATCCCGATCATGAGGTGATCAGGCTTGCCTGCAAGCAGGACTACGAGGCGTTTTACGCACGCGAGATCAGGCTCCGAAAGGCGCTGGTATTTCCGCCGTTCTGCGATATTGCACTGCTGACACTTTCACATACCGACGAGCGCAAGCTGCTGCCCGCCGCCCGCGTGCTTGCTGAGGAGCTGGCAAAGCTGATTGCCGCCGATTACAAGGATGTGCAGATCATTGCCTTTGGCCCCTTTGAGGCGCCTGTTTACCGCGCCGACGGCAAATACCGCATGCGGATGGTGCTCAAATGTGCGCTCAACCGTCGCACACGCGCCATGCTTGGCGAGCTGCTTGACATATTCGGCAGGCAAAAGCCGCAAACGCCGTTGCTGACGATCGACTTAAATCCTTCAACGCTATAAACAAATAAGGAGCTTTTATAAAATGGCTAAATTACAAATTCGCAAGGCAGGGGACGAGGTGCTGAAGAAGGTCTGCCGTCCCGTGGAGGAGATCACACCCCGTATCCTCACCCTGCTTGATGATATGATCGACACCATGCACGCCGCAAACGGCGTGGGTCTTGCTGCACCCCAGGTGGGGATCCTCAGGCGCATTGCCGTGGTAGAGGTGGAGGAGGGTGAGATCTTTGAGCTCATCAACCCCAAGATCATTGCAACCGCAGGGGAGCAGGAGGGCGCCGAGGGATGCCTTTCGGTGCCAGGGCGCTATGGACTGGTAAAGCGCCCGCAGCACGTGACCGTGCGCGCTACCAACCGCCACGGTGAGGAATATGAGGTCACCGCACACGATTTTCTCGCGCGTGCGTTCTGCCACGAGATCGACCATCTTGATGGGCATCTTTATACCGAAAAGGTGATCCGCATGCTTGACGAGGACGAATACTGATGCGCGTTTTGTTTATGGGCACGCCCGATTTTGCCCTGTTTACGCTGAAGGCGCTGGTTGAGGCGGGCGAGGAGATCGTGGGCGTTGTGACACAGCCCGATAAGCCAAAGGGTCGCGGCTATGAGCTGCAGTCGCCCCCGGTAAAGGTCTATGCCGTTGAAAACGGTATTCCCGTATATCAGCCGACAACTCTCAAAAACGGCGCGTTTGATGCCGAGCTTGCAGCACTTGCACCGGAGGTGATCGTGGTGGTGGCGTACGGTAAGATCTTGCCGCCGTCTGTTTTAAATTACCCTCGGTACGGGTGTGTAAATGTGCATGGGTCGCTTCTGCCGCAGTACCGCGGTGCCGCGCCGATGCAGCGCGCCATCATGGAGGGCAATGCCGAAACGGGTATTACCACCATGCGGATGAATGAGGGGCTGGATACCGGAGATATGCTGCTTACCATCCGCGTGCCGATCGCGGAAAACGACAATTTTGAGGATATTCACGACAAGCTCGGTGCCGCAGGCGCGTCGCTGCTGCTTGAAACGCTTGCGGCGCTCCGAGTGGGAAGCGTTACCCCTGTGCCGCAGGATCATGCGGGCGCGACCTATGCCGCCAAGATCGAAAAGGCGGATTGCCTCATCGATTTCACAAAAGCTGCACATACTGTGCATAATACCGTGCGCGGCCTCTCGCCCATTCCGCTTGCCTTTACACACACGCCTGACGGCAAATTGCTGAAGGTGGTGGAGACAAGAATGGGAAAGACCGCGGGTGCGCTTGCCGCACCCGGCACCGTGCTCTCGCTTGACGGTGCCGTGGAGGTTGCCTGTGGTACGGGCAGCGTTTGCCTCACGCGCGTGCTGCCCGAGGGCAAGGGGCGCATGAGCGCCGCTGATTATATTCGCGGCAGAAGGATCGCCGTGGGCGATATTTTAAAATAAAAAATAAACAAGAAAGGAAACCATTATGTTTGGATTATTCTGGTGGGATTGGACACTTCTTATTGTGCTTCCCGGCTTCATTTTTGCCATGTGGGCGCAGTATAAGGTCAAATCCTCATACCGTGCAGGAGCTTCTCAAACGCTGCGCTACGGTATGACAGGCGGTGCTGTTGCCCGCCGCATCCTTGACAGCAATGGCTTATCCGACGTATCGATTGAAATGGTGGCAGGAGACCTGACCGACCATTATGACCCCCGCACACGTGTGCTTCGTCTTTCACAAAGCGTGTATCACGGCAACAATGTTGCCGCAGTTGGCGTTGCCGCGCATGAGGCAGGACATGCCCTGCAGCACAGCAAGGGATATATACCCCTCAAGCTGCGCTCTGCCATTTTACCCGTTTGTAATATCGGCTCAAATTTGGCAATGCCGCTCTTTCTCATTGGTCTGCTTATTTCTTATATGTCACCTCTGATGGGCGAGTGGTTCATGCTTGTCGGTGTTGCCGCCTATTCGCTTGCCATTGTGTTTCAGCTTATCACTCTGCCTGTGGAGTTTAATGCCAGCCGCCGTGCCATGCGTTGCCTTTCGGGCTCGGGCACGATGAGCGATGCCGAGCTGAAGGGGTCAAGAAAAGTGCTTACCGCCGCTGCCATGACCTATGTGGCGGCACTTGCCGTGGGGCTTCTCAGTGTTTTGCGACTGTTGGTGATCGCGGGTAGCCATTCCCGCCGCCGCTGATGTCGCGCCCCGTGCGCGACATCGCGCAAAAGCCTAAGGCGCGCACCGCGCGCGCCGTGGCGCAGGAAGTTTTACTGCGTGCCGAGGCGGCAGGGCAGTATGCTGACCGCGCGCTGGATGCGGCGCTCTCGCGCGAAGCGCTATCCGCGCAGGATAAGGCGCTGGTTACCACGCTCTTTTACGGCGTGATCGAGCACCGCATTACGCTGGATCATATCATTGACGGGCTCTCGGGCATTGCGCCCTCCGCAATCGAGCGAGGTGTGCGCATGGCGCTCCGTATGGCGCTTTATCAGCTGCAGTACCTCGACCGCATTCCCGATCATGCCGCTATCAATGAGGCGGTAGACCTTGTGCCGCGCCGCAGTAAGGGCTTTGTAAACGCCATTTTGCGTACCTTTTGCCGTCAGGGTAAAAGCATCAGCTATCCCGACCGGGCAGGTGATCCGTTTGGCTATCTCTCGGTTGCCTATTCCGTGCCCGTGCCAACGGCAGAGGAGCTTTGCCGCATTTTCGGCTTTGCCCGCGCCGAGGCGCTGCTTGCGGCATTTGGTAAGAATCCGCCCGTTACGGTACGCATCAACACCTTAAAAATCACGTGCGAGGAATTTTTTGCGCGCGTAGCGGGGGCAATCCCCACAAAAAACGCCCCGTTTGGCGCTGTTTTGCCGCATGATGCACCATTGCATGCGCTCCTTTCGGAGGGGATCTGCTTTGTGCAGGACGAGGCATCGCAAATAGCGGTTGCGGCGCTTGCTGTAAAGCCCCACATGCGCGTGCTTGATCTTTGTGCCGCACCGGGCTCCAAATCCTTTGGTGCTGCCATTGATATGGACAACACGGGTGAGGTAAGTAGCTTTGATCTGCACGAAAATAAGCTTTCCCTCATTCGCCGCGGCGCGGAAGCACTTGGCATTACCACGCTGCGGGCAGCCGCGGGCGATGCACGCCTGGTAAGCCCCGATACGCTCGGTACGTATGACCGCGTGATCTGTGATGTGCCCTGCTCGGGCTTTGGTGTGCTTGCCAAAAAGCCCGATATTCGCTATAAGGATATCACCGAGGCGGCGGGGCTCGTTCCTGTGCAGGCGGCGATCCTCGCGGCAGCCGCCACACTGGTTGCCCCCGGGGGTACGCTGCTTTACTCTACCTGTACCATTCTCCCCGCCGAGAATGAGGAGCAAATTGCAGCGTTTCTAAAAACACACCCGGATTTTGCGCTTACCCCCTTTACGGTAGGGGATATTGCCGCGGCGGGTATGCTTACGCTTGCGCCCGATACCCACGGCACCGACGGATTTTTCATGGCAAAGCTGCAAAAAACGCAATAAAGGACAACATATGCAGGATCAAGATAAAAAAGAATTGCTCTCGCTTGACAAGGCGGAGCTGGAGGCGTTGCTTACCGCACTTGGCGAGCCGCGCTATCGCGCAGGGCAGATCTTCACACAGCTGCACCGCGGCAGCTCGCCCGATGAAATGACCAATATCGGAAAGGCGACCAAGGAGAGGCTGTCCGAGGTGGCAGCCTATCACCTGCCCACCGTGCGTCAAAAGCTGGTTTCGGCGCTGGACGGTACGGTAAAATACCTGTTTGAGCTTGCCGATGGGCACTGTGTCGAAAGCGTGCTGATGCACTACGAGCACGGCACCACCATCTGCATTTCCTCGCAGGTCGGCTGTGCGATGGGGTGCAAGTTTTGTGCTTCTACCATCGGCGGTCGTGTGCGCAATTTAACTGCCGGTGAGCTGGTGGGGCAGGTGATCGCCGCCGCGCGGGACAGCGGCGAGCGTATTGGCGGTATTGTGATGATGGGTATTGGCGAGCCGCTTGATAATTTTGACAACGTAGTCAAATTTTTGCGACTTGTCAACCATCCCGAGGGGCAAAATATCGGCTATCGTCATATTTCACTTTCCACCTGTGGCTTGGTGGATAAGATCGATCGGCTGGCGGCACTCGAGCTGCCCATCACGCTTTCGATCTCGCTCCATGCCGCGGATGATGAAACGCGCAGCGCCATCATGCCCGTGAACCGCCGTTACAATATTGCGGCACTCCTTGATGCCTGCCGCCGTTATTATGCCAAAACGGGTAGACGCATTTCCTTTGAATATACACTGATCGCGGGCAAAAACGATGCGCCCGAGGCGGCAAGGCGCCTCGCTGTTTTGCTCAATCGCAGCCTGCGCACCCGCACCGATACCATGCCTATTCACGTCAATCTGATCCCCGTCAATGAGGTGGAGGAAACAGGCTTTAAGCGTGCAGGCAAGCAGGCGGTGTCGCGTTTTTGTGCGGTGCTTGAGGAAAACGGCATCAGGGCGACTGTGCGTCGCCGCCTCGGCTCGGATATCAATGCCTCCTGCGGGCAGCTGCGCCGTGCCGATGCCAAAGCGCGCGAAAATCAATAAAATGCCGTAAAACGGGGTAAAATATACCCACATCAGGAGAGGTGGGAATGTGTCTTGCAAAAACGAAAAACAAAGGAAAAGCAAACCACGGTCAAGCGCCTCATCATAGCCAATCTGTTGGCGCTTTTTGCGCTTTTCTTCATTATTGTGGTGGCGCTTTGGGCAATGGGGCTGCTTGGCAGTGTGCTTGCATTTATTTTTTAGAGAGGAAACGGTATGCAATACGAAGAACAGGGCCGCTTGGTGCGCGGTCTCGGCGGGCTTTATGAAATACAACTGGATCGTGGCAGCACGCCCCTTTCGGGTAGGACCGTTGCCTCCCGTGCCAAGGGGAATTTTCGCCATGCGGGTCTCACCCCCTTAGTGGGCGACCGTGTGCGCGTGCTCTACGATGATACCGCCGTGGCGCGCTATACCGCCGAGTTGCAGACCGCAGATGACGGTGGCGGCGTGGTGATTGCCGAAATCCTACCCCGCAGCAGCGCGCTCATTCGTCCGCCGATGGCAAATCTCGGCTTGTTGTTTATCACCTTTGCGGCGGCAAGACCCGACCCCGTGACCGAAACCATTGATAAGCTCATTGCCATTGCCGAATATAACAATATCGAGCCTGTGCCCGTGATCTGCAAATCGGATATTGCACCGGAGCGCGCGGCGGAGCTGAAGACGATTTACGAAAACGCGGGCTTTACGGCATTTGCTATTTCCTCCACCGAGGATGAAGGAATTGCCGAGCTGCGCGCGTGGATCGCAGAAAAATTAGGCGACCGCATTGCCGCCTTTTCGGGCGCCTCGGGTGTGGGAAAATCTACGCTGATGAACGCGCTTTACCCCGCGTTGGGGCTCGCCACGGGGGAGATCAGCCAAAAGATCTCGCGCGGCAAGCACACCACAAGGCGTGTGGAGCTTTATCGCGTTGGCGCGGGCTATGTTGCCGATACCCCCGGCTTTAGCATGCTGGACTTTGTCCGCTTTGATTTCTTCAAAAGGGAGGATCTCCCCTTTGTGATGCGTGAGTTTGAGCCTTATATCGGGGCTTGCCGTTATACCAAATGCACTCACACCAAGGAGGAGGGCTGTGCCATCCTTGCCGCCGTGCGCGAGGGTCGCATTGCACCCTCGCGACACGCAGGGTTTCTTGCCATGTATGAGGAGCTGAAGCACAAAAACGATTGGAGCAAAAAATAATGCGTGCATACATATATGTGGGCGGTGAGATCGATCCCGCCGCCATTACCGAGCGCCCCGGCGAGGGCGATATGACCGTTGCCGCCGACAGCGGCTGGAACAATGCCGAGCTGCTTGGCATCAAGCCGCAGATCTTGCTTGGCGATTTTGACTCCATCGGCAGGGAAAAGCTGCCCGATGCCGCCGAGGTTTTACAGGTTCCCCCCGAAAAGGACCGTACTGACACGCAGCTTGCCGTGGATCTCGCGCTTTCGCGCGGCGCCGATGATTTCTTCATTATCGGCGGGCTTTCGGGCAGGCTTGATCACACGCTGTCCAATCTTTCCGTGCTGGAATATCTTGCCGAGCGGCGTGCGCATGCTGTCATTACCGATGGCTTTAACCGCGCACGGTATCTCAAAAACACGGGCGCGCTGATCGCGCGCAGCGCGTATACCTACCTGTCACTGGTTGCCGTTAGCGATACCGTGAAGGGCGTTACCATCGACGGGTGCAAATATCCCCTGAAAAATGCCAGATTAACGCGTGACTGCCAATGGGCAGTCAGTAACGAGATCACGGGGAACTGCGCACTTGTTGAGGTGCGACGTGGCGCCGTTTATCTGATTGAAAGCAAATAAAATATTAAGAGGGGCTGTCTCATTTAGCGCCGAACAAAAACACAAAAAAGAGAATAAAAAAAGAAAACCGCTTTTTTCTGTCACAAGCATGGCAGCGAAAGCGGTTTTGTTTATTTCCTTATGCGAGAATTGCTTTGCAATTCTCCCGATCCTCGCGATAGGCAGAAATTTTCGCGAATTTCAATTTTTTTATGTGTGGCTTTTAGACACGCTCTGCTCCCCTGTCGTACCTTTTTAAGCCGACGGGGATCAGATCGTGCCTTCTGCATCTAAATGGGACAGCCCCTTTGCTTTATTTTTTGCGAATGTGAAAGATACGGCGCAAGAGCGGCGCAAGAAATGTGGGCGATTTCATGAGTACGATCTTCATATGTCTCTCCTTTCACGCGGTATTAGTGAAACGGGTCTCCCTTGGCAGAATATGCACGGCAGCGCCTGCCCGCTCATACGATGTAACGAGGTGAGGCTTATGTGTTCTATCAACGGATGTATTGATTTTGAAAATCCGAAAAGTGTAGAGAAAAGCGCCGTTATGCGGGCGGGTGAGAGGCTGGCGCATCGCGGACCGGATGCCTGTGGTGTGCATGCCTTTGGCGGCGTTTGCTTTTACCATAACCGCTTGGCGGTGATGGATCCTGCGGGCGGTAAGCAGCCGATGAGCGCCATGTTCCGCCGCAAGCGCTATACCATTGTGTATAACGGTGAGATCTACAATTCGGCGGAGCTGCGCCGTGAGCTGAAGAGTGAGGGCGCAGTCTTTTTTACCGAGTGTGATACCGAAACGGTGCTATGGGCGTATATGATATGGGGAGAGCGCGCCCCCACACATCTCAACGGGATTTTCGCGTTTGCCGTGCATAATGAGACCGATAACACAGTGTTTTTTGCGCGTGATCGCTTTGGCGTAAAGCCGCTTTTTTATGCACAAGCAGGGGGTAAATTCTATTTTGCCTCCGAGATCAAGGCGCTGCTCTCGCACCCCGAGATCCCGCCCGAGGTGGATGAGATTGGGCTTTGGCAGCTCTTGTACCTCGCGCCCGTTACGCTGCCGCGCGAGAGTGTGTTTCGGCATATCAGGTCGATCCTGCCGGGGCACTGTGCCACCCTGTCTCGTGAGGGCTTTCGCGAAAAGCCCTACTGGCAGCTGCAGGCGGCGCCCTGCCATGATGATGCCGCAACCGCTGCCGCGCGCGTGCGCGAGCTGCTTGTGGATGCTGTTACACGTCAGCTGGATAGTGACGTGCCCTTAGCCGTGCTGCTTTCGGGGGGACTTGATTCCTCCGCCATTACCGCGATTGCGGCGCGAGAGCTGCGTGCGCGAGGCAGAGCGCTTGACACCTACTCCTTTGAATATGAGGGGAACAAGGAAAATTTTACCGCAACACTCTTTCAGCCGCAGGGGGATGATGCCTTTGCCGCCGCGCTCGCAGCGGAGCTTGGCACCGCGCATACCGTGCTGACAGCCCCCACCGCCGCTGTGGCAGAGCATCTCTATACCGCTGCTGCCGCGCGCGATCTGCCGGGGCAAGCCGATATCGATTCCTCGCTCGTTTATTACTGCGGTGAGATCAAAAAACGGCATACGGTGGTGCTTTCCGGTGAATGCTCGGATGAAATTTTCGGCGGCTACCCCTGGTTTTACCGCCCCGAGATGCTTTACCGCGATTTCTTTCCGTGGCTGCACGATCCGCACACGCGAGCGGGGCTGTTTGACGACGGCATCGTGCATACTGCGCGCGGCTTTGACTTTATGTGCGAGGCTTATCGGCAATCGCTTGCAGATTGCCCCGTTTTGGAGGGGGAGGGAGAGAGTGACCGCCAAGCGCGCCTTGCTACCTGGCTATCCACACGCTACTTCATGGCAAATTTGCTGGAGCGCAAGGACCGTATGAGCATGCATGCCGCGGTTGAGGTGCGCGTGCCCTTTGCCGATCACCGTATTCTTGAGTATGTGTTTAACGTGCCTTGGGCGATCAAATTTGAAAACGGCGCGGAAAAAGCCCTTTTGCGCCGTGCCATGGAGGGATATCTTCCCGACCGTGTGCTCTGGCGCAAGAAAAGCCCCTATCCCAAAACGCACAACCCCAAATACGAGGCACTGGTGCGCGAAATGCTTTCCTCACGCATGGAGCGGCAGGGGGGATTTCTCAAAAGCACGTTGAATACCACCCGCCTGAATGCTCTGCTTGCGGGGGAAAACAATACGTGGTTCGGTCAACTGATGGGGCGCCCGCAGCTGATCGCATGGCTTTGTCAGCTTGATTTCTGGTTTGAGCATTATCGTGTGAAGCTGGTGTAGAAAAGTGCTGACAAATAATTCCATTTAGCTCGACAAGCGGGCGCTTGGGCAGTACACGGGGGATGTGCTGCAGGCGCCCGCTCCTTTTTATCACGCGCGTGTATTTAATTAATGTAGACTATTCTTGTCAAGCGGCTTGAGGTGCATTTTTTTGCGTACGTATTGTGAAGTCTGTGTGAATAAAATAGTTCGATATTTTCACCGAAACACGCTTGACAAGGAATGAAAAATTTGTTATAATTTACAGGAACTCTACTAACCCAAATTCCAAAAAATCAAAAAGGAGGGAGTTCCCACATAATGTGGGAGCAGAGAACAATGAAAAACTTTGTACGAGTGATCTGCCTGCTTCTTGCGTGCTTGTTCTGCTTGCTGACCTTTGTTGCTTGCAATAACACCACGACAAAGACAAAAAGAAACACCGACGTCAATGTAAGAGTTGACGATCAGGGCGTAAGATGGGCAGAGGACGAGTGGGGCACTTGGCGTGAATACGACAACCTGCCCGATGAGGAGCTTGACTATGACGACGAGACCATTTCGTTCCTTTACTGGACAGGTGGCGGTACCGTAAAGGCTGAGTTTGCGCAGACCGAGGAGGTCGATAACGACCGTCTTTCCTCTATCTATAAGCGTAACGAGGCGATCATGGACCGTCTTGGCGTTGAGCTTGTCTTCACGCCCGAGCCCGGTGAGTCTGAACACATGAACACCTTTGTAGCCCGCGTGCAGCGCGCAAAGGATAGTGAAACGCACGACTTTGACCTGATCGGTGCATACTCCCGTTCACAGGGCGCTATGCTGACCGCAGGCCTGGTGCAGAACCTGACCGCGATCGAGAACAGCTACATCGATACTACCAAGCCTTGGTGGCCCTCTAACCTTTCGGGCAACCTTGCCATTAAGGGCAACCTTTACTACGTATCCGGTGATATCTCTACCAACGCAATCGACCAGATGCACTGCATCTACTTCAACAAGAAGCTGCTGAATGCCCAATATCAGTCGGAGGCAGAGGCTTACTTTGCAAGCAACGCGCATGTAAAGACCGCCGAGACCGTCTCCAAGGAAAATCCCGAGGGTGGCGACACTGCCTCCAACATGCTGTACGAAAAGGCATATGCCGGTCAGTGGACGCTTGACGATCTGCTTCAGCTTTCCGCAGGTACATATATCGATACTCGCGGCGACGGTGTAACCTCCGATGATACCTTCGGTCTTTGCTCCATTTATTACTGTGTGACCGCACTCTACGGTGCCTCCAACCTCCGTATGATCGAGTCCACTAACGATGGCACGGTGCTGAAAATCTCCGACGACTGGACCTCCTCCAAGACCGTTAAGCTGGTTACCAAGCTGAACAGCCTGTTTGCCACCAACAGCTACCACACATCCGGCACCACAAGCGCAAGCTACTTCTCGCCCTTTAACAATGGTAAGTGCTACTTCGCACTTTACTACATGCGTATGGCAGAGGACTACCTGCTGAACAACGATAAGGTGGATAGCTACGGCATTCTGCCCTGCCCCAAGTACGATACCAACCAGAAGAACTATTACACCGTTATCGGTAACGAGTTCTCCATTTACTCGGTATTCATCGATTTCGATACCAGAGGAGACGAGCAGGAGACCCTTTCCATGCTCTCCGCCGTGATCGAGTGCTGGGCAAGTGAGGCTTACCGCAAGACCACACCCGTTATCTTCGAGCTTAACATGAAGCTGAAGTCCTCCCCCACCCAGTGTGAGGCTGATATGTGTGAGATCATTCGTAAGTCTATCGAGTTTGATATGGGTCGTATCTTCGGTACCCAGCTTTCCGGTTCGGTTGATAGCACCGTGCAGATGGACTCCATGATGGCACGAGCGGCCGAGTACGGCACCTCCTGGACAACCGTAACGGGCGATAAGATCCAATCGATGACCCAAAATCTTGCAGACTTCGTAACCAACCTGCAACGGACGCTTGTCTGATCTTAAATTGATCTTTAATGAAAAGCATATAACCAAAAGCCCTCCGCCGAGCGGAGGGCTTTTGTTGATCTATAGTGCGGTCATGCTCTTGTAAGCACTGCCACACGGTCGTTGCCGCCGAAATCCTTTTTTATGGCAGAGGCAAAGCCGTGCTGCGCGGCAAGAGCGGTGATCGCTGTAGCTTGATCGTAGCCGATCTCAAGAAGCAGGAGACCCTGCGGCTTCAGCAGCACGCACCACATATCCAGTATCGCGCGGTAAAAGTCAAGCCCGTCCGTGCCGCCCAGCAGTGCAGCAGGCGGCTCAAAGCCGACCTCCTTTTGCAGGGTGGGTACCACATCATCCTTGATATAGGGCGGGTTTGAGAGGATCGCATCAAAGCCGCCACGCGCAAGCACTGCGGGCGGTGCTTGCAGCACATCCAAGAGCAAAAGCTCTATGCGGCTTTCCACCCGATTGCGCGTGGCGTTGCGCCCGGCAAGCGCCAGTGTTTCGGGAAAGAGATCGATCGCCGTGGCGGTGGTATCGGGGCGCCCCGCAAGGGTGGAGATCGCCACGCATCCGCTCCCCGTGCAAAGATCGAGAAAGCGTGCCCCGCTTGGCAGCCTTTTGATTGCTTCCTCTACCAAGATCTCGGTATCGGAGCGGGGAATGAGACAATGCTCGTTTACCTCGTAGCTCTCGCGGTAAAATTCCCAGCTGCCGAGAATATACTGTAGCGGATAATGCGTGCAGCGGCGGTCGGTAGCGCGCACAAGCGCCTCGCCCATAAACGTCTCGCAAAGGAGTCTTGCCTCAAATGCCGCGTTTTCTACGCCTGCCGCACGCAGCTTTTCGGTAATTTCTTGTTGATTCATGCCGTTTGACCTTTCAAATTTAAAATATCACTTGTATTTTTCATCCAAGTATGATACAATATAGAAGAATTCACCAACAAAGGAGGGTTTGTTATGGAAGAAAAAACCAACTACGGCAAAATTATTGCCATCACGCTGTCGGTGATCACGGCGGCTGCCGCTATCTCCCTTGTACTGTATCGTTTGCTCCGCAATCTGATCACATTCTGCACCGTTTATGACGATCCCGAGGAGGTGGAGGATTGCCTTGACTTTGATGAGGTTGACGAGGCAGCCCCCGCAGAGGAGGATGCCGGTAGCGACGATACTGTCGATGCCGAGCAGGTGCCCGAGACCGCAGAGGAAAACTAAAAAATACCGAGCTTCAATAGGTTGAACCGAGTTTAACCTATTGAGGCTCGGCTATTTTTATTTTAAACTTTTTTTTCATTCTGTCAAGTGCTTGAAAAGCCTTTTGGAATATGCTATACTGAAGATAATAATCAAAGGAGTGGTATTATGCAAAATTTTCATAAGCTGACCCCCGCCGAATTTGACGGCGTATTTGACCGTATTGGTAAGGACTGGATGCTGATCACTGCCGCGGGCAAAAATGAAAACGGCGAGGAAGCCGCCAATACCATGACCGCCTCTTGGGGTGGTATGGGTGTGCTTTGGAACCGCCCTGTGGCGTTTTGCTTTGTGCGCCCCCAACGCTACACCTATCGCTTTACCGAGCAGGCAGAGCGTTTTTCGCTTTCCTTTTTTGAGGAAAGCTACCGTGCCGCGCTCCGCCTTTGCGGCACCAAAAGCGGCAGAGATACCGATAAATTTGAGGCTGCCGGTCTCACACCCGTGATGCATGACGGAGTGCCCGTGATCGCCGAGGCGCGCATAAACCTTGTTTGCCGCAAGCTTTATGTCGATACCTTCAAGGAGGAGGGGTTCCTCCTGCCCGCGCTTTTGCAAAACTATACCGCGGGGGATTATCACCGCGTGTATGTTGTGGAAATTGAAGAAATTTTGGAAAGAGATCAAAAGTAAGCCATGAGCACCGTATTTGAAAATGTAAAGGCGCTGTGCACATGCGTGCGCGCCGCCGCCCCCGAGATCGCCACTGCCGAGCACGCAACGCGTTGCCGCGTGCTTGAAAAAATGGCAGAGGCACTGATTGCCAATACCGAGACAATTTTGGTGGCAAATGCCGCCGACCTTGCAAGTGCCGCCGAAAACGGTGTGCCTGCCGTGATGATGGATCGTCTGAAGCTGACCGAGGCACGTATTGCCTCCATTGCAGACGGTGTGCGTGCTCTGATCGCGCTCCCCGATCCGCTCTTGGGCGGTGAGGCGTGGGATCGCCCCTCGGGGCTGAGGATCACCCGCAAAAAGGTCCCCTTTGGTGTGGTTGCCATGATCTTTGAGGCACGCCCGAATGTCACTGCCGATGCAGCGGCGATTGCCGTAAAATCAGGCAATGCCGTGGTACTGCGCGGCGGCAAGGAGGCGATCACCACCAATCGCGCTATTGTTACGGCACTGCAGAGTGCGCTTTCGGCCTGCGGTATTGCACCCGATGCCATAGGGCTTGTGACCGATACCTCTCGCGAGAGCGCCGATGCGTTGCTTGCCATGCGTGGGTTGGTTGATCTGCTCATTCCGCGCGGCGGAAAGGGGTTGATCCGCAACTGTGTGGATAATGCCAAGGTGCCCGTGATAGAAACGGGGGCGGGAAACTGTCATATTTATGTGGATGCCGATGCCGATCTTGAAAAGGCGCTTGCCGTTGCGGTCAATGCAAAATGTCAGCGCCCCTCGGTCTGCAACGCGGCAGAAAGCCTGCTTTGCCACCGCGCGGTAGCCGCAAGGCTCCTGCCCGCCTTTTTCGAGGCAACCAGAAAATGGGAGCTTGCCTTCCGTGCCTCTGCTGATGCCATGCCCTATTTACCGAATGCTACCCTCGCCACCGAGGAGGATTTTTACACCGAGTATAACGATTACGTGATGTCGGTAAAGCTTGTGGATTCGGTAGAGGAGGCGATCGAGCACATCAATCGCACAGGAACCGCGCACAGCGAGGCAATTATCACCGAGAATGACAGCACGGCTGCAGCCTTTCTTTCGCTTGTGGATGCTGCTGCAGTGTATCGCAATGCCTCCACGCGCTTTACCGATGGCGGTGAGTTTGGCTTTGGCGCGGAGATCGGTATCTCCACGCAAAAAATGCATGCAAGGGGGCCGATGGGTCCCGAGGCGCTCACGACTGTGAAGTATATCGTAGAGGGAGACGGCACGGTGCGCTGATCGGCTTGAAACGATTGAGGGTGCCTTCAGATGCAAGCGCATTTGAAGGCACCCTTATGATTTAAACGCCGGCGCCCCGCCGCCGTGCGGCGCGCTCTGCCATGTAGGTACAGAGCGCGGTAAAGGAAAGCCCCGCCGCCCCCGCTGCCAGGGGCAAGAGGCTTGTTTCGGTCAGCCCGGGCAGCGTATTTGCTTCAAGAAAGCAGGGCACGCCGGCGGCGTTTTCCTTAAAATCGATGCGTGCAAAATCGCGGAGCCCCAGGGCGTGAAACGCCGTGAGTGCCAGCTTCGAAAGACAGTTCGCCTTGGCAGCGTCGATCGGTGCGGGGCAAAGCTCGTCACAGGCGCCGACGGTATACTTATGTGCGTAGTCATACATGCCGCCATGGGGTACGATCTCCACGGCGGGCAGTGCCGTGTCACCAAGCACCCCCACAGTGAACTCCCGCCCCGCGAGATATTCTTCAATCAGCATCGGCTCGGTGGGGCGGAGCGCTGCAAGCGCAGCGTCCTTTTCAAGTTTTAAGAGCCCCACGCTGGAGCCTCCCGAAAGGGGCTTTGCAATGGCGGGGAATGTAACAGAGGGCGGCGGCGCTTGTGGCTGCCAGACC
>CAZOWH010000018.1:15913-18617 GCA_964583425.1 uncultured Lachnospiraceae bacterium | reverse complement strand
GCGCGCCAGTAGGTCTCCTTCAGGCTGCCGAGCACAATGAGGCGAATGTGTAGCATAGGTGTCTCCTTTTACAGCTCGGTGATGGTTACAGGGTCGGCTGCGCGCACTTGTGCGGGAAAGCCGACCAGTGCCGCCCGCACCTCGCCGAGGGCGAGGTCAGGGAGATTATTTGTTTCCGAAAGGTGCGCCAGCAAAAAGCGCTTGGTTCCGCCGTTTGCCAGCCTTGCGCAAAATGCTGCGCAATCACTGTTTGAAAGGTGTCCGGTTCTGGATGCGATGCGGCACTTGAGGTCGTAAGGGTAGGGACCCGTCATCAGCATTTCCTCATCGTGGTTGCATTCCAGCACCACCGCCTCACATCCCAAGAGCCCCCGCTCTACGGCGGCAGTTACGGTGCCAAGGTCAGTTGCGTACCCAACGGTATGAGTTTTTGCTCCCTCTGCTACCGTAATGCGGTAGCCAACGCTCCCTGCACTGTCGTGCGGCGTGGGGAAGGAGGAAAAGGTGAGCGTGCCAACCGTTTCCTCAAATATCGGTGCGTGCACCACAAGATTGGAAAGAAGCGCGGCACCCGCCGTGCGCCGCAGCCGCTCGGCAGAGGCTACGGTGGTATGTACGGGCATGGGGTGGTGCTTTAAAAAGACATCAAGTGCCGCAATGTGATCGCGGTGCTCGTGCGTGAGAAAAACAGCGGAGAGTGCATCGGGAGAAATACCCGCGGAGGTGAGTGCCGCAGTCAGCGTTTTTGCATTGCGTCCCGCATCGATCAGAACAGAAACATCGCCCGCGCACAGGAGTGCGGCGTTGCCGTCCGAGCCCGAATAAAGGACCTTTAACGAATAGCTTGGCATGCGCGTCACCCTCCAAGAAAGGTGTCGATGATAAAAAGATCAACAGCATCAATAAAAAAGGTGACAACAAGCGGAAAGATGATGGTGAGCATCCACCGTGAGCGCTCCATGCGCCTCGTGCCATCCTCAAGAAAGGCTTGCTTTTCTGCCTCGCTCCACTCGTTGGGAAGCTGCTCGGGGGTGACCCCCTTGCGGTAGAAAAAGCGGTTGTAGATGAGGTAGGCAAGCACAAATCCAAGCAGAAGCGCCATGTAAAGTGTCATGGCAATAAAGGAATAAAAGGTCTCCTGTGTCAGCTCTCCATAGGAAAGCAGCACGCGGTATACCGTGAAAAACAGGATGGTATTGACACAAAGCAGTATCAGATACCGTATATTTTTGCTCTTTTGTGTCATGCGGCTTCCTTTCAATAAACCACTGTGGCGCCCTCGGGGCGAATGCGCAGCACCATGCAGGCGCCCTCGCCGAATACGGCATCCATCATAGCTCTGAAGCCGTTCACGTGCTCGGAGCGCACAAAAGCCTGTACCGTGCCCGCAAAGCCGCCGCCGTGCACACGCCATGCGGCGTTTTTATCCTGCAGATAGCGCTCGGCAAGGCAGAGCGCGAGGGAGAGTCCTTGCTCGGCTACATTTTTTGTGGTATATACATTTTGGAGATAGCAGAAGGAGGAGCGACCCGAGGCGCGTACATTTTCAAAAAAGAGGTCAAGATCGCCTGCGGCAAGCGCCTGCTTTTGTACGCTCACGCGGCGGTTTTCGGCAAAGAAGTGCAGGGCACGGAGCACCGCGCGGTCGCCCACGGACTGGCGCAGCGCGGGGATCGCCGCGATCACCGCTTCCTCATCGGTCTCGCGGAGCACGGCTTTGCCAAGCGCTGCGGCAACTGCCTTCATTTCGGCGGGCACCGCTGCATAATCGGGTGTGAGGTCGGCATGATTGCCACCCGTGTTGACAATGCAAAGGTTGTAGCCGGCGGCGGTGATGTCAAAATCCACCTTTTCGATCACAGGTGCGCTGTTATCGGCAAAATCAATGGCAATGATGCCGCCAACGGCACATGCCATTTGATCCATAAGACCGCAGGGCTTGCCGAAAAATACGTTCTCGGCATACTGCGCGATCTTGGCGATCTCTACGTTGTCGATCTTGCCGTCGTTATACAGGTGATTTTGAATGTTGCCGATCATATCCTCAAAGGCGGCAGAGGAGGAAAGCCCCGAGCCCTTGAGAACGCTGGAGGTGGTGTATGCCACAAATCCCCCTACACGGTAGCCGTTTTTCTTCAGCCCCGCGCACATGCCTGCCACAATGGCATCGGATTTCGAGAAGCGCGCCTCGCGCGGTGCGGTAAAGTCGGCAATATTCACCACATCCTCGGGGTAACCCTCGGATTTTACACGCACAACGGTGTCGCTTGTGGCGGCGGCTACCGCTACAATGTCAAGGTCAATGGAGGCGGCAACCACACAGCCGCGGTTGTGGTCGGTGTGGTTGCCGGAAAGCTCGCTGCGACCTGCCACGGATAAAAGGCGCACGTCACGGTCCGCACCGTAAATGGCGGCAAATTCGGCAATGGCACTCGCGTAGCGTGCTTTTTGTGCGGCAAGCGCATCCTTGCCGTAAAGGGCAGTCAGGCGCGCATCAAGGGCGCCCTCGTTCAGCTTTTTTGTCAATTCAATCGTATTCATAGTAGTTCCTTTCGTTTATTCAAGTCCCATTTGACCGAGCAGCTTGCGGTTAAACTCCTCGGCGGTGTTGTAGCCCATCTTCTTTTGACGGTTGTTCATTGCCGCGATCTCCAAGATAATGGCAAGGTTTCGGCCGGGCTTTACGGGAATGGTGATGCTCGGC
>CAZOWH010000018.1:4884-15903 GCA_964583425.1 uncultured Lachnospiraceae bacterium | reverse complement strand
GCTGAAGGTGCGTCATGCACGATGCTGGCCACAAGAAAGATGACCAGCGTGATGCTCGGCACCTCGTTGCCGAGGATATCCATCGTTTCCTTATCAAGACCCAAGCGGTCGTACATTTTACCCTGTACCCAGGGCTCGAGGTTAATGACAAGGTCAATACCCTGCGAATCCTTTACGGCACCCATACCGAAAATGCGGCGCACATCCACAATGCCGATGCCGCGCAGCTCCACATAGTGGCGGATGATGGGGGGCGCCGTGCCGACCAAGGTTTTGGCAGAAACGCGCTTGATCTCCACGGCATCGTCGGCAATGAGACGGTGCCCGCGCTTGACCAGCTCAATGGCGGTCTCACTCTTACCCACGCCCGAGTCGCCAAGCAGCAAAAGACCCTCGCCGTACACCTCAACCAGCACGCCGTGCCGCGTGATACGGGGGGCAAGCTGCACATTGAGATAGGCGATCAGTGCCGCCATAAACGGGCTTGTCTTTTCCTTGGTGGAAAGGAAGGGCACACCGTATTTTTCGGCTGCCTCCCGCATGGCGGGAAAGGGCCCCTGTGCGGTGGTAATGACCACGGCGATCGGCTTTTTGGCAAAAAACGCTTCTATCTTTTGGTTGCGTGCCGCCTCCTCGCATGTGGTAAGATAGCGGTACTCCGCCACGCCCACGATCTGGATGCGGGTCTCCTCAAATTCATCAAGGAAGCCTGTGAGGGCAAGACCCGGGCGATCGACCTGGTTGTTTGAAATAATAATGTTTTCGGCATCATCGGGCAGATAAAGGGGAGCAAGGGAAAGCTCCTTCATCAGTGCCGCAAGGGAGATACTGTAAATTTCCTGCATGATAGTCTCCTTCCGTGAGATCGGCTTTCTGCAATTTGGGCGTTTTTGCGCACACAATACAGCTGCAATCATTTTCATTATAACATAGTTTTTGCCGATTGCAAAGGGGAATTTCTCTTTTTTTGAGAAAGCTTTTTCAATACAACACCGAATTCACAAAATCTTCACAACTATACTTTATAATGTTTTTACAAAATTATTGTTGATGCTTCCGTCTGATCGGAAAAGGAGTGGATTATGAAACGAGTATCCCGTACCGTGGCAGGGCTTTTGGCGGCAATTTTGTTGCTTTTGTCGCTTACCTCCTGCGCGGCATCTCGCCCCGTATATGCTTCACCGCGTGCTACCAAGGTGGTTGCCACCGTGGGCGATGTGGAGATCTTATATGAGGAGCTCTACTTTATCACCATGAACTATATCAAGGAATTAAAGCTTTCCTACGGCGAAAATGCCCTTGAAAGCGAGGAGCACCGCAGGGAGCTGGAGTCCTTTGTATGGGCTAGCCTTCATTCGCGTGAGGCGGCGCTCATTTCCCTTGGATACGAATATGGGCTTGACGTATATGAGGGTGATATTGCCGAGAGCGTGCAGGCTATTATTGATGAGACGATGGAAAATAATTTCGGCGGAGATCGCCGTGCCTATATCGAAAGTCTTGCCGAAATGTACATGACCGATCACTATGCGCGCAAGTACTTTGGTGTGGAAAATTATCTTGCCAATCAAATCGTTTTGGAAATGCTCTACCGCGGGGAGCTGGTCACCGACGAGACAGCTATCCGTGATGCCATCTACGGAGATGCCTTTGTGCGCACCGTGCATGTATTTATCGATACCTCCAATACGGCTTATACCAAAGAGGAGCATCGCGCGCATGCAGATGCGTTGCGTATCGATATTGCTGCCGCCACAACGGATGCCGCGCGCTTTGATGCCATGTGTGAGGCGATCGGCGGTAAGTACAACAACGATTTCGGTGACCCGCTCGGCAACGGCTACTATTTTACCCGCGGCGAGATGGAGGAAATCTATGAGAATGCTGCCTTTGCGCTTGCCGAATACCAGGTCAGTGAGGTGCTCGAGACCGAGGATGGCTACTATATCATTATGCGGTTGCCGAAGGTGGCATCCTATATCGAGGAAAATTTTGAATCCTTAAAGGATAAGTCTTATTTTGTGACACTCAATCAAAGGGTGGATGAGAAGCTTGCGGGCATGACGCTTTCCAAAACAAGCTTTGGCAAAAAGCTTGATCTTGCCGACCTGCCCGCCATCGACCCCGACGGCGGCAGCACCGCGATCGTGATCGCATCGATAGCGGGGGGCGTTTTGCTTGGTGGTGCTTTTGTGTTCGGATTTATAAAATTCTATCGTAAGCGTCACGCAAAATCATAAACGGATGCCGTTTTTTGTGCGTGCGTGACGGAAAGGAGCTCTCCCCGATGGAGACCTTGCTTGAATATTTGTTTTTGTTTTGCACCTGCGCCACCGCGGGGTGGTGCCTTGAGGTCGTGTATCGCGGCTTTCGGCACCGCAAGGTGGTCAACCCCGGCTTTTTGACGGGGTGTTGCTTGCCGATCTACGGCATGGGTGGCGCGATCTTATATTTTCTTTCGGGGCTGAAGCTTCGTTCGCTGCCCAACGAATATGTGCGTGTTGCCGTGATTCTGCTGATGGCTATGGGCATCATGACCCTCATAGAGCTGGTGGGAGGGCTCATTGCCGTCAAATATTTCCGCGTGCATTTGTGGGATTATTCGAAGGAATGGATGAACTTTCAAGGCGTGATCTGCCCTAAGTTTTCCCTGATCTGGGGCTTGGTCTGTGCCGCTTATTATTTCCTTGCCTACCCCTTTTTGCACCGCATTGCCGTGCGTGTGATCGAGCTTCCGCTGCTCATTTTGTTGGTGGGCGTGTATGTGGGCGTTTTTGCGGTTGATCTCTGCCATTCTCTGCGCATCATGCAGCGCCTCAGAGCCTATGCGGCGCAAATGCGTACCCATATCAATCTCGATCAGCTCAAGGCAAATGCCAAGGAGCATTTTCGTCGCGAATCGGGCAGGGCGCGTCCCTTTAATTTTTACCGCATGATCAGTCACTATATGATGGATGTGCAGGGCTATCGCGATCAGATCAACCGCAAATGGGGTAACAAAAATGGCAAATAAAACTGTGGATTATACGCTGTTTGATGAGGTCTGTCGCGAGGTGATCTCGGTCGGCAGATACGAGGAGATGAAAAACTACATTTCCCATTCCGATATCACGGTATATCAGCACTGCCTGAAGGTTGCACGGCTTGCCTACACCATGGCGGCAAAAAAGAAAAAAACAAGGTGCGATCTGCGTGCTCTTACGCGCGGCGCACTGCTGCATGACTATTATCTTTACGACTGGCATGATCCCAATAAGGGCTTTCGCTGGCATGGCTTCAAGCACCACCGCCTCGCCCTTGCCAATGCCGAGCGGGATTACGATCTGACAAAAAAGGAAAAGCAGATCATCTATACGCACATGTTTCCGCTGACCTTCTGGTGCATTCCGCGCTGTCGCGAGGCGTGGTATGTGACCATTGCCGATAAGCGTGTGGCAGCGGAAGAAACTCTGAAAAAATATCGCGATAAAAAGAAAAGCAATGAGAAATAAGCAGCGCCGAGAATTTTTCTCGGCGCTGCTGTGCTTCCTTGGCTGGCATGGGAGGCGCGCGGTGCGGGTAATATTTTGGCACAAAGTGCGGAGCGAGTGCTTGATTTTCTTTTTTATATATGTTATACTGTAATATGTATAATTATTTGCGCGCGTGCGCAATCCCGAAGGAGGAATGTATATGGAACGCGTTTCTAAAGAAAATTATTATTTGGATATTGCCGAAACGGTTGCCGAGCGCGGCACCTGCCTGCGCCGCAAATTCGGCGCGATTATCGTCAAAAATGATGTCATCGTTTCCACGGGCTACAACGGTGCACCCCGCGGCAGAAAGAATTGCAGTGATCTGAATTTCTGTCAGCGCGAAAATCTCGGCATTCCACGTGGCGAGCGCTATGAATTGTGCCGCTCTGTTCATGCCGAGCAAAATGCTATTATCGCCGCACCGCGTGAGCAGATGCTGGGCTCCACGCTCTATATGGCTTGTATTTCGCCCGAGGATAGCTCCTTGTTTGCGGGCTGCAACTGCTGCATGATGTGCAAGCGCATGATCCTCAATGCGGGTATTGAGACCGTTGTGGTGCGCGATACCGAGACCGAGTACCGCGTGATCCGTGTGGCGGATTGGATCGAGGACGACGATTCTCTCACGGGCAAGTTTGGCTATTGATATGAAACGCTTTTTGCTTTTGCTGTTGGCGGTGCTTTTTCTTTTCACCGCCTGCGGTGAGGAGGAGCCCGCGGTATTTTTGCGGGATGCCGACGGCTACGGTATTACCGATACCGAAACGAGTATCCATTATACCGTGCTCTCCCCCGCCTTTGAGCCCGCTAAAACCTCCAATGTGCGCGGCGTGTATACCAATGAGAAATCAAACGCCACACGCACCTATTACGAGATTCCCTCGCTTGACCCTACGCTGTATTTGGCAGACGATGAGCGCAATATTTGGTGCGCTCTCGACACACCGCCCGAGGCAAGCGATCTTACCCCCACCGCGATACTGGTTTGCGAGGAGCAGGAGATCAGCGTGGAGGTGATGCGCTTTTCGGCGGGTACCGATGACGCGGTGATCGCCGAGATCCTCACGCTTTGGTTCAAGGGGGAGGCTGTGAGCAAGCCCGAGGGGGATATGACCTACACGCGCCGCGTGAAGCTTGTTTCCTCGGAGCTGCCGAATATTTATTATTGCTTTAGCTTTGTCATGTGGGGAGAGCAAGCATATTTTTACGACCTGTTTTCAAATCGCACGGTAGCAGTGCCGCAATCGCTTGCTGCACGGTTTCCGCACGACTGATCGAAAGGAGAGGGCAATGTCAAGTACTGCCGAGCTTGCATTGCACACGGGTGAGCAGACCGCTTCACCGGATGTGCGCCGTATCTTATTTGTTTGCACGGGCAACACCTGCCGCTCTCCCATGGCGGCGGCGTGGCTCAATCACATGGTGCGCCCGCGTGAGGTCTGCTCGGCGTGCGCCGAGATTCCTAAGCTCCCGCCCATGGTAGCAGCTTCCGCCGGGTTATATGCCGTCGATGGCGCGCCGATCACGCCCGCTGCCGCAAATACGCTTCGGGAGGCAGGCGTTGTGCCTACCCCGGAAAATGATTATACCGCACACCGTGCCCGCACTGTGACTGCCGAAATGATGGCGCAGGCGGATGAGGTCATTGCCATTTCGGGCAGGCATGCCATGGAGCTGATGATGCGCTTCCCGGAGCATGCCGGCAAGATCGAGACTTTGCCAATTGACATTGCCGACCCTTACGGTGGCAGTGCCCAAGTCTATCGGGAATGTCTTGATATGATTTCCTACGCCATTACCCTGCGTTGGTGTTCGGGGAATGACGCATGAAAGCAGTAAGGGTAACAGGGGAGCATCTTGCGGGCATTGCCCGTCTTGAGGCACTCACGTTTGCCGAGCCATGGAGTGAGAGCGCGCTTGCGCTTCTTCTCTCGGATACTGCGCTCGGCTTTGTTTGCCTTGATGACGAGGCTTGTCCTGTGGCATATGTCGGTATGCTGACTGTACTGGATGAGGGGCAGATCACCAATGTGGCGACCCACCCCGACTATCGCCGCAGGGGGCTTGCCGACAGCTTGTTGCGCGCGTTGCTTGCCGAGGCGCGGGAACGCCGCCTCTCCACGCTTTCGCTTGAGGTGAGGGAGAGCAACAGGGCTGCCATCGCGCTCTATGAAAAGCATGGCTTTTTCGTGGCGGGCAAACGAAACAATTTTTATAAGAATCCGCGTGAGCATGCGTTGGTCATGCTTTGTAATTTGTAATGTAGGTGAAATATATGTACATCCTTGGAATGGAAAGCTCCTGTGATGAGACCTCTGCCGCCGTTGTGCGTGCCGAGGATGGGAGGCTTGAGATCGTTGCCAACATCGTGGCATCGCAAATAGAAACGCACCGTCTTTACGGCGGTGTGGTGCCCGAAATTGCCAGTCGCGCACACATTGAGGCGATCACCAATATCACCGCCGAGGCGCTTGATGCTGCGGGCATTGGGCTGAAGGATATCGGCGCCGTGGCGGTAACCGCCTTTCCCGGGCTGATCGGCGCACTGCTGGTGGGTGTAAACTTTGCCAAATCGCTGGCATATGCCAATGATCTGCCTTTGGTCGCTGTCAATCATATCAAGGCGCATGTGGCAGCATCCTACCTGACGGAAACGCCTCCCATGCCCCCCTTTCTCGCGCTGGTGGTATCGGGTGGGCACACGTCTCTCTTTGATGTAAAAGATCATACCGATTTTCGTGAGATCGGCGCCACGCGCGATGATGCCGCGGGAGAGGCTTTTGATAAGATCGGTCGCGTGATCGGTCTGCCGTATCCCGGAGGTGCGGCGCTTGACCGTCTTGCCGCCGAGGGTAACAAAGGTGCGATCAAGCTGCCGTCGCCCGCACTCGGTGCCGAAACACTTGATTTCTCCTTCAGCGGTTTGAAAACTGCAGCACTCAATTATATCAACAACTGCCGCCAGCAGGATATCCCTGTGCCGCGTGCCGATCTTGCCGCTTCCTTTACTGCAGCTGTGGTGGAGGGCATCGCGCGCAAAACCGAGCAAGCGCTGCAAATGACAGGGCACAAGACTCTGGTGATGGCAGGCGGTGTTGCGGCAAATTCCCACCTGCGCGCACGCCTCGCCGCGCTTTGCCAAAAGCACGGTGCAGCCTTTAGCGTGCCGCCTGTTTCACTTTGCGGTGATAACGGTGCCATGGTGGCGGCGGCGGGATACTTTGAATATTTGAAAGGCAACTTTGCCGATGTCTCGCTCAACGCCTCAGCATCGGACGAGCCCTTGCTCACCCACTGAATTTGTCAAGCCTTTTTTTGAAAAAAGTGCAAATTCGGCATTTTATATAAACAAGGGCGGCTTTTGTCGAAAAACGGTTTTCCACAGCATTTTTCCACAGGCTTGTGGAAAATCGCCGTGGTTGAGATTTTATACAGTCAAATTCACCCGATTTTTGAAAAAATTGCCCGCTAACTCCTTGGCTTTGCGCGGAAAAATGCTTTTTTCTGTGGAAAAGCATGTGGGAATTGTGGATAACTTTTCTCGGGGACAAGCTGTGGAAAACCGAAAATGCACCGAAATCGGTTGCGTTTGCAAGCTGTCTTAAGGCGCTCGGCGCTTGTGCAAATCTCCGAAATTTATATTGTGAGGACATAAAATGGAAAACGAAAAAAGACGCCAGCCGCGTGTGGCGGCGGTGGGCGAGGTCAGCCCTGCAGTTATCAAAAGACTGCCGCGTTACTTCCGCTATTTGCGTGAGCTGATCCGAAACGGTCAGCTGCGCATCAGCTCAAGTGAGCTCTCTGCTATGATGCATGTTACCGCATCACAGATTCGCCAGGATCTCAATTGCTTTGGCGGCTTTGGTCAGCAGGGCTACGGCTATAATGTGAATTATCTCTATGCCAAGATCTGTGAGATCTTAGGTGTAGGCGAGGGCTTTTCCGCCATTGTGATCGGTGCGGGCAATCTCGGCAAGGCGCTGGTGCGCAGTCCGATGTTTGAAAAGCGCGGTGTGGATATTTTGGGGCTTTTTGATGTGGATGCCAACGTGATTGGCAGGACTGTGAGCGATGTGAAGGTGTATGATATGGCAGAGCTGGAGCGCTTTTGCACCATGCATACGGTTGATATTGCCGTGCTGACCTTGCCCAAGCAATGCGTTTCTGAGATTGCGGAGCGTCTTTGTGCCATCGGTATCCCCGGTATTTGGAATTTTACGGGGGGAGAGCCCGATGTTTTCGGCTCGGATACTGTGATCGAAAATGTGCACATCGGCGATTCCTTGATGACACTGTGCTATGAGCTACGCTCCAAGGAGCTTGCTGCCGCCGAGGAGAAGCCAAAGCAATGAAATTGGAATTTATCTATGGAAGCGGCGTTGTTGTGCTGCCTGCAAGCGTAAATGCGTGCGCCGCCAAAGCAACCGCCGCAGATTGGCGCGTGCTTTGCGCGTTTGCCGCTGATACGGCGCTTTGTGCAGATATCGCAAAGGGCACCGCAGCCGTTGCCGCACAGCTCTCACTTCCCGAGGCGGCGGTTGGCGCATCGCTTGCATTTTGGCGTGGGGCGGGTGTGCTGGCAGAGGCAGAAGGAAATGTGAGTCGGCAGGGAGCTGCACAGGTGGTCAGCACGCCCGCACCTGTCGCTAAGAGCTCAAAGCCGATCCCCGATAAGGGGCTGCCCATCTACAGCTCCGAGGAGCTTGCTGACATCGCCGAGGGAAACAAGGACTTCAGCGCCTTGATCGGCGCTTGCCAACAGACCTTCGGTAAGATCTTCAATACCGCAGAGGTCGGCATTATTGCAGGGCTTACCGATTTTTTGGGTCTGGAGGGCGATTATATTTTGCTCCTGCTTTCTCACTGCGTGCGCATGGAGAAGAAATCGCTTCGCTATGCCGAGAAAACGGCGCTTTCGCTTTATGACGACGGTGTCACCGATGCCACGGCACTTGAGGAGCGCTTGCAGCGTATTGAGACCATGGCAACTGCCACGGGTAAGATCCGTGCCATGTTCGGGATGCAATCCCGCGCCTTTACCTCTAAGGAAAAGGCAATGATCGAAAAATGGGTCTGCGTGATGAAATATGATATGGAGGTGCTGAAGCTGGCATATGACAGCACGGTCAATGCCATTGGCAAGGCATCGGTCTCCTATACCAATACAATTCTTGAAAGATGGTACGCGGAAGGCTATAAAAATGCAGAGGACGTCACCCGTGCCATGGAGGAATATCGCCGCAGAAAAATGGGCGGCAGCAGCTTCGATGCCGACGATTTCTTTAACGCGGCACTGAAAAATACATACGGAGAAGCATAACATGGGATACAATCAAGAAAACTATAAGCGCGTGCGCGAGGCATATCGCACCAAGTATTTGCGTGCTTATGAGGAGGCAAATAAGCGCATGGCAGAGGTGCACGCAAAATCGCCGGAGATCGCTGCCATTGACCGTGAGCTTTCTATGGCGGGCGCCGAGATCGCACTTGCCGTGCTTGGCACGGGAGAGGGGTATCGTGAGCGGCTTGCCGCAGCAGAGCAAAAAAATCTCGCACTGCAGACAAGGCGCAGTGCGCTGTTGTTAGATCTCGGGTATCCCGCGGATTATACTTTGCCGCCCTATGAGTGCGCGAAATGTAAGGATTCCGGTTTTGTGGATACCAAAATGTGCGATTGTATGCGTCGTGTACTGGTGCTGGCGGCATACGAGACCTCAGGGCTCGGGGAGCTGATGCGTACGCAGTCCTTTTCCACCTTTGATCTGACCTTCTACAGCGCCGAAAACGGCGATCGCTCGCGTATGCAGTACAATTTCGACCTTTTGCACCGCTATGCGGAAGGATTTGATCTAAGCGCCGAAAATTTGCTTTTGTGCGGTGCTACGGGTCTTGGTAAAACGCATCTTTCCACCTCGGTGGCGCGCCGCGTCATCGATCGCGGCTATGATGTGTATTACACCAGCGCCATCAGCATGTTTTCCGATTTTGAGCATGCACGCTTCGGCAGCGGCACCGAGCGTGCGGCGGCAGAGCCTACGCGCTATGTGGATTGCGATCTTCTGATCCTTGATGATCTTGGTACCGAGGTCAGCAATCAGTTTACCAATTCCTGCCTTTATATGGTGCTCAATAACCGCATCAATTTAAAGCGTCCCACTATCATCAATACCAACTTGACAGGCAAGGAGCTGCAGACCAGATATGCAGACCGCATTGCAAGCCGCATTCTCGGGGAGTTTAAGCCTCTCTTGTTTGTCGGTACCGATGTGCGTCGCCGTAAGCTGATGTCGAAATAACATTTAGAACAAATTGCATAAAAATCACGGGATAGGCTAAAATAAGCGTATCCCGTGATTTTTTGCGAAAGGCGGAAACCAATATGCAAGCAACGAAAGATATGATCACCGAAGAGAGCTTTCTCGGTGCCATTTATAAAAATGCCAAAATGGGCGCGGATTCTATCATCAGTCTCTTGCCCAAGGTGAAGGATGATGCTTTGCGCAGTGCCATGACCATGCAGCTGGACGGATACGAGAAGTATGCCGCACGTGCTGCGCGCGAGCTCGAGTGTCATGCGGTTGAAGCAAAGGAGGAGGGACTCATGGTGCGCATGTCCGCAAAAATGGGCATGGCGATCAATACCATGATCTCCTCAAGTGCCAGCCACATTGCCGAAATGATGATCGAGGGCTCCAACATGGGTATCACCGACATGACCAAGCTTGTCAATAACTATGATACGCTTGACAGTGAGGCGGTACGTCTTGCCCGAGAGATCATTTCCTTTGAGGAGCACAATATCGAGATCTTAAAACGGTATCTCTGAGCCGAAGTAAGAAAGCCAAAAGCGGTCCCGCAGGACCGCTTTTGGCTTTTTTTAAACCTTTTTAATAAGACCTTGTGCAATCAAGTCCTCGGTGGACTGGTAATCGGCAAGATACTTTTGAGCTGTGAATTTGGGGTTCTTTACAAGCTGCTCTTTTTCAGCAAGCATTTCGATCAGCTCAAGTCCCCATTTTACGCTACGCTTGGAGGTGAGACGCAGGCGGCAGGGAACGGTCTCATATTTCTTCGCCGATCCGACGTCGGTGATGTTGTATTTCGAATCCTCCAGCTTGGAGGGATCAATGGCAAGGAACAGACAAAGGGTCTTGCCGCGGATGGCAAACTTGGCAAGCTGTGCGCGCCCGGATTTGAAGGATTCATAGCTCCAGCTGACACGTGCATTGACCTTCTTGTAGGAGAGGAGTGCATTCTTCAGTGTCTCGTAACGCTCCTGTACATCGGCGGGAGCCTGGATCATACGAGCCGTAAAGGATTTCTTGTAGGTGGAGTATACAACATTGCCGCTGGCATCGGTTTCAGCAATTACCAAGCTATCTGCACCGGCGCTATCCTCCACGGTAGTGTTGACGGTGACGGGTGCTTCCTCAGTAACTGCAGGAGCCTCTTCTGCAACGGGAGCCTCTTCTGCAACGGGAGCCTCCTCTGCAACGGGAGCCTC
>CAZOWH010000018.1:0-4784 GCA_964583425.1 uncultured Lachnospiraceae bacterium | reverse complement strand
GCAACGGGAGCCTCCTCTGCAACGGGAGCTTCCTCTGCAACGGGAGCCTCTTTTACAACGGCAGTTTTCTCAGCAACGGGAGCAGGCTTCTTTTTCGCGTTGGTTTTGGCAGCCTTCGCAGTAGCTTCCGCCTTTTTTTGTTTGGAAAGCGTTACAATGCAAGAAATAATAGCAATAAGCAACACACCTGCGGCAACGCAGAGGAAAACAAACTGCCTGTCGGTAATGAAGCCAATGCCGGGAATGACGGGGAGAATTGCCAGATGCTTCATTCTTGCTTTATATGCCTTGGTTTTAATAAGAGTGACAACAAAGAGCACAACTGCAATTGCGAACAACGCGCCCACTACTACCCAGCTACCGTAAGCAATTTTTGCAACACCAAGGGTGCCGTCTTTGTTTTGCGGTACAAACTGACTATTGTTAATGTTGCCAACTGCGAATTTGCCTTCGGGAGCATTTAACACTACAGGGGTGCCTTCACTCACGTTCCAACCACAGTATACAGTAATTGTATAAGGACCGGAATAAGGAATGGGATTTTCTGAAGCTCCGTCATTACCAACTACCGTGCTAGCATGTGCGGCGTAAATGCCGTTTTGAACTTCCGAATTTCCGGAAAGATACAACATGCCTGTGCCGAGATTTTGAATAGAGTAAGTGGGTTGGCAATGAACGATAATATTGCACAATTTCAAGTTGCCGCCCTTCATGACAACGGTGGAACATGCATTATTGCTTTCTGCGTAATTTAAACGCACGCCGCTAGTTGCGACAGGATTGGAATTTATAATAGAAACAGTGCCGGTAGAAACGGTTAAAGAGGATTTCAGCCATAGAGCATATCCGTTTAAGTCGATTGTATATGTGCCCCCAATTTCCATACCTTCAATGCCAGGCCAACTATGGTTGAGCATTTTTAGCGTAGAGCCCTCATTTTCTTGAGCTTTTTTTACTGCCTCTGCAAACGTATCATACGTAAACTTCTCTTCGCCCACGGTAACCTCTGCCACTGCAGTTGCAGCCGAGGCGGAGATGCCGAGCATGGAAAGCATTGCGAGCATCATGCACAGAGTCAAAAAGCATACGAGAATTTTTTTCATTAGGTGATCCTCCCAAATGTAAAAATTAACCTTTTGAAATGTTAAAACCGAACGGGCTTGGCACCAATATTTGAGACCGTTTGCGGCTTTTCTTTCAATTTAGTTGATTTATTATAACATGTTTTTTGGAAAAAGGGAAGGGATTTTCGCAAAAATTATAAAGATATTTTGTAATTTTTTCAAAAAAGCACCATATTTTTTGCCGTTGACGCATATATTTGATGTTGTTGCGCCGAATTGTCAACAAATGGTGTAAAGGACACCAAGAAGCAAGACCGTACCGTAATTTTGATGATTTTTGCAAAATTCTCTCAAAAAATCCCCCGCAACGTTGTAAAATCACAACGTTGCGGGGGACGGCTTATTTGGAAAAACCGTGAATAAATCCGGTCGTATCTGCCGAGCAGATATCTCCGCCGATCACGCGTCCGCGGTAGACAAGAAGATTGGCAAGCACGGTGCCGTCATAGCCTTCATAATTGGTAACAGTATAGGTATAACGCTCTACGGTGCGAGATGCATAGCTGCCGAGGTCAAGCCCTTGCCTTCTTTGCAGCTCGTTATAAGAAGCAAAAACCTTGTCAAATTCTTTTGGGATCGTCACAGTTGTGCTCTCGGTGGGCGTGATATCCACCTCCCACCCGAATTGCGCCAGAAACGCAACACGATCCTCGTTTGTTTTGATCTTTTCATAGGAGACGGTTTCGGTTTCCTCCCCCGTCTCGGCAGATACCGGCTGCAACTCCGGCACAAATGCGATCAGTGCCACAAGTGTCGCGAGCGCGAGGCAGATCACGCCGAAAAAGCGTATGGTGCCCGCACGCATAGAGTAAATAAACATATAAAGCCTCCTTGCCTCATAAAATTCGTTTCCGTTACACTATACGTGGGGCTGCGCGCAAAAATGACCGATTATGGGCAAAATGTAGGGAATTTTTAAAGCGGGTCATGTTGTGTGGCAGATGGTGGAAATCCGAAATAACGGCGGTAGGCAGTGCTGAAATAGTTCTGATCCTCAAAGCCAAGCGCGGCAGCCACCTCCTTGACCGTTTTTCCCTCACTCAACAGTTGCCGTGCGCGGTGCATGCGCAAATTGTGATAATAGCGCATCATGCCCATTCCTGTATATTGGAAAAATAGCTTTTGCAGCGTGGAAACACTCATGCCGCACTGCGTGGCAAGCTCTGCGGCACATAAACGCTCTTGAAGATGCTGATGCATTGTCGTTACCGCTGCGGCGTATTGCTCGGCTCGCCGCCCCTTGGCGCCGCTTGCAGATTCCTCGCCGCAGGTAAGGAGATCCAAAAAATAATTTTCAATATCGTTTACCGTTTGTTGGATAGCACCGGGATTACTGTGCGGCGCAGGCGTCAACAGTAAAAAGCCACGCGTTAGGAGCAAATGCCGCAGCTTTTTAACATAGGAGGAGATGGGCTCGGCTGACGGGAAGCTGCAAATGAGTCTGCCCGCGATCGGAAAGCAAGCAGCAACGAAGGATATGATCAAGATCTCTATCGCTTCATCACTTGCATTTTTCAGGCGATGAAATTCCATGGGCGGATGAAAGATCATTTGTCCCGCCTTTAAATGATAAATTGTGTCGTCAGCCGTGATCTCCGCTTCGCCCTTTAACACAAAAACAGCCTCCCAAAAATCGTGCAGCTCTCCTGCGCTTGAATATTGTGGCAATCGGATATCCTGAAAGGCGCTGCAAAGTGCACGGATGCGGAGTGCGGGAGTGATCTCACATAAAGGATATTGTCTTGGTTTCATGGTACTCCTTAAAATGTGCAAAATCAAAGATTTTGTGCACAAAAACCAATATACATTTGTTTTTGCACCTGCTATAATGATAACACAAACGAAAAAATTCGTCAATCCTATGGCTGATATTTGTTTGTAAAAATAAATTTTAGAGGTGTATGATGAGCAAAAAGGTCAGTGTGATCGTGCTGGGCGCGGGCAGCCGCGGCAGCAGATATGCGCAATACGCAAATCTTGCCCCCGATAAAATGGAGATCGTGGGCGTGGCGGAGCCGATAGAGGCGCGCCGCGAATTTATGAGAACCACCTACAATATCCCTGCTGAAAACTGTGTGACCGACTGGACAGAGCTGCTTTTTCGCCCCAAGATGGCAGATGCGGTGATCATTGCCATGCAGGATCAGATGCATTACGAGCCCGCCATGAAGGCAATTGCGCTCGGCTATCATATATTGCTTGAAAAGCCGATGGCGCCCACCCCCGCACAGTGTCTTGCAATCGGCAAGGCGGCAGAGGAGAAGGGCGTGCACGTCATTGTTTGCCACGTGCTGCGCTATACACCCTTTTTTGGTGCGCTGAAGCGCCTTATTGATGAGGATCGGATCGGCAAGGTCATGAACATCATTCACACAGAGGGCGTGGGCAATATTCACCAAAGCCACAGCTACGTACGCGGTAACTGGCACGTTGAGGCAAACAGCACCCCCATGCTACTTGCAAAATCCTGCCACGATATCGATATTCTGCAATGGCTGGTGGGCAAGAGCTTTAAGCGCATCCAGTCCTTCGGTACGCTTTCGCATTTTTGCGCGAAAAACCGCCCCGAGGGCGCGCCCACACGCTGCATTGAGGGTTGCCCTCATGGCGAGACCTGCTACTATAATGCCGTAAAGCTCTATCTTGACGACAAGAAAAACGCTTGGTTCCGCGGTGCGGCAACCGGCATGCCCGGCAATCCCTCCGACGAGCTGGTAGAAAAGGCACTCCGCGAGAGCGATTACGGCAAGTGCGTGTACGCACTGGATAACGACGTGGTAGACCACCAGACCGTTAATATGGAGTTTGAGGACGACGTATACGCCGTATTTACCATGAGCGCCTTTAATAAGGGCGGCAGAAGCGTTCGCATTATGGGCACCAAGGGCGAGCTTTCCGCGCAAATGGGCAAGTCTGATATCAGCATTTACAATTTCGCAACCAAGGCGTATGAAACGGTGGCACTCACTGACCTCGTTGCCGATGAAAGCATCATCGGCGGTCACGGCGGCGGCGACGGCGGTATCATCAGTTCCTTCTGCGAGTTGCTTTCCGAGGGCACGGTTACGACCTCGGTTTGCTCGGCAATGACCTCGGCACGCAACCACGTGGCAGTGTTTGCTGCAGAGCAGTCTCGCCGTGCCGGCACCGTGGTTGACGTTACGGTTTACGAGCAGGGGCTGTAAGCACATAATCAAAAAGCTCCGCGGCACCGCCGCGGAGCTTTTTGTATCCTATATTAGTATTGTCTGCCCCAAACGACCATGTGCTCCGCGGGCTTGCCGCAGCAAACGCATTTGTCGGAGAGCTTTTCCTCATGGAAGGGAATGCAGCGGGATTTTACGCCGCCGGTCTTATCCTTGATCGCTTCCTCACAGGCAACATCGCCGCACCACATAGCCTTGATAAAGCCGGGCTTTTTTTCCGCCGTATCGAGAAATTCCTCGAGGCTGGTGGCAGTGTGTGTTTTTTCCGAGAGATTCTTGCTTGCGCGCTCTACCAGCTCACTGTATACCTGCTGCAGCATAGCGGCAACCTCTGCCTCTACGTTGTCAAGCGAAACAAACTTCTTTTCGCGTGTCACGCGGCTGACTAGCACGCAGGAGTTGTTTTCAATATCCTTGGGACCGATCTCAAGACGAACGGGCACGCCCTTCATCT
>CAZOWH010000017.1:0-19070 GCA_964583425.1 uncultured Lachnospiraceae bacterium | reverse complement strand
AGGACAACAATGTTTTATCAAAAGCAACGCAAAGGCACTTTTGGCATTAGCATATCAAAGGGTTACCTGCTTACCTTCCGGGAGGTAGCAAAAAGCCTTCTCCTGTGGGAGAAGGTGGCAGCCGAAGGCTGGCGGATGAGGAGTATTATTTCTCATTTGTAACACCTCATCCACCGCTATCGCGGTCCCCCTTCCCCCACTGGGGAAGGCTTTGTTTGCGCAAGCTCTTTGCATGTGAAAGACGTATATCTTGTAGTCCTTAATTAAGGCTTGTGAAGCACTGCATTTGTGTCCACAAATGCGAAATTAGTGAAGTTTTCGCTAAGGCGAAAGTGAAGTTGCTATGCAGTGAAGTTCGTGCTAACGCACGAGTGAAGTTAAGTTTGCCTGCTTTGCCGAAGGCAAAACTTCACTATCCGCAGGATAACTTCACTTCGCGAGAATGCCGCAGGCATTCCTTCAGATACTCAGTAAACTTCACTTGCCCGTAAGGGCAAGCTTAGTTGTGTAGTGCCCTTACGGGCACTACACAGACGCCGGATCCCTTTTGGTTTTACAATTATTGTACGCATTGCGTAGCATGCGTAGAAGATCAAAGCTTGATATCGATATAAGCGGGCGCGTGGTCGGAAATGGTGAGGTAATAATCGGGGCAGTAGCGGTCGAAGCGGCTGATCGAACCCTCGGGAATGTCCTTTACGAGAATGTGGTCAAGTGCGGTCTCAAAGGGTCTGTCCTGCCACGTGCCGGGTGCCTTGGGGCCACAGGCGTTATAGCCTCTGCCCTCATGACGGAAGTTGGTGGCAATGTCGTGCGCGTGTTGGTAGCCCCCCTCGCCAAGTGCATACTGAATGGCGGGGTCGGTGTAAAAGGCGTTCATATCACCCACTAAGATCACGGGGCAGTTGCTGTATTTTTTCTGATACGCAGAGAGCTTTCCTATGGCAAGCTCTACCTGCCAGCGGCGTGCCTCGTCCGAGCCCGCTTGTACGTGCTCCTTCTTAAACCAAAGGTGCGTGGTGGCAAAAACAAACACCGTACCGTCGCTTTTATCGCGAAATACGCCGATATTGAGAGATTTACTGTTGCCGTTGTTGACCTCACCCTCAAGCCCTTCAATGTGGTAAGGGTAGAGGAGATACTCGGTATCCAGCAGCTCAAATTTATCGGCACGGTAGATGAGAGGGGTCTGATTTCCCCAAATAAAGGTGTAGGGCAGCCCCGCCTCCATACAGGCAAGCTTTAAGTGCAGCTGCATATCCTTATTGATCTCCTGCCCGCCGATAATGTCGGGTAGCAGCGCTTTAAAAATTTGGATATTTGCCTTCATGCGCACCTCGGCGGAGCAATCAAGCCCCAGCTCCTCCCACGCGGGCTGGTTCTTGGTGCAGCTCCACAGATTTTGGCTCATCAATCTCATTTTGCTCACGGTGCACCTCACAAATTAAAGCTCAATGTCAATATAAGCGGGGGCGTGGTCGGAGAGGGTGAGGTAATAATCGGGGCAGTAGCGGTCAAAGCGGCTGATCGCGCCCGCGGGGATATCCTTCACCAAAATGTGGTCAATGGCGGTTTCAAAGGGCGTGTGCTGCCACGTGCCGGGTGCCTTCGGGCCGCAGGCGTTGTAGCCGCGCTCCTCAAAGCGGTAGTCGGTGGCAAGGTGATAGGCATGGGTGTAGCCTCCCTCATTCAAGGCATACTGAATGGCAGGGGATTCATAGCGTGCGTTCATATCACCCACAAAAATAATGGGGCAGCCGTTATATTTCTTTTGATATTTGTCAAGCAGCTCAATTGCCTGCTTTACCTGTCTGCGGCGCACCTCGGAGGAGCCCTCGCGCTGATGATCGCCCATCCACCAAAGGTGCGTGGTGGCAAAGATAAACACCTTGCCGTCAGCCTTGTCGCGGAACACACCAAGATTGAGGGATTTGGAATTGGCATCGTTAAACTTGCCCTCATAGCCCTCAACCGTTGCGGGATACAGGATATACTCGGTATCCAGCAGCTCAAATTTATCGGCACGGTAAATAAGGGGGGTCATGTTGCCCCAAACGATGGTGTAGGGCAGGTTTTCCTCTATACAGTAAAATTTGAGGAACATTTGCATGTTGATGTTGACCTCCTGCCCACCGACGATGTCGGGCATGAGATCCTTAAAGATCTGAATGTGCCCCTTCATGCGTACCTTGGCGGAGCAGTCAAGCCCCAGCGCTTCCCACACCTCGTTGTTATCGGTGTAGTTCCATTGGTTTTGTGTCATCAATCTCAGTTTACTCATGGCTTTACTCCTTTACCATTCTACATCAATATATACGGGTGCGTGATCGGAAAGTGCGAGGTAATAATCGGGGCAGTAGCGGTCAAAGCGCTTTACGCTTCCTACGGGCATATCCTTTACAAAAATGTGGTCGTCTGCCTTATCGTAGGTCGAATCCCACCATTTGGGGGCGGGACCGTGTGGGCCGCAGGAGCAGTAGCCGATCGCGTTGGTGGCATAGTCCACCGCCGCATCGTGTGCGTGGGTGTAGCCTGCCTCATTTACCAGATATTGCAGCGCCTCGGAGGCGGTGCCTGTGTTCATATCGCCTGCAAAAATAACGGGGCAGCCGCCGTATTTCTTTTGGTATTTGTCAATCAGGGCGGTTGCCAGCTTTACCTGATAGGTGCGCGCCTCATTTGAGCCTGCCTGATACGAATAGTAGTTGGGATCTGAGCCGTTTCTCCACCAAAGATGTGTGGTGGCAAAAATGAACACCTTGCCGTCGCTCTTGTTTCGGAAGACGCCTACATTGCATGCCTTGCTGTTGACATCGTTAAAAATGCCCTCATAGCCCTCCATGGTCTTGGGGTAGAGCAGATATTCGGTATCCAGCAGCTCGAATTTGTCGGCGCGGTAGATCAGCGGGGTCATGTTGCCCCAAATGAGGGTGTAGGGCAGCCCTGCCTCCATGCAGTAAAATTTAAAGAACAGCTGCATGTCCTTGTTGACCTCTTGTCCGCCCACGATATCGGGCATCAGCTCCTTGAAAATTTCAATGTGGCCGTGCATGCGGATCTCGGCGGAGCAATCCAGCCCCTTTTCCTCCCATGCGGGTCGGTTGTCGGTGCAGTTCCACTGGTTCTGCCCCATCAGTCGTAACTTGCTCATGTTAAAACTCCTTTCGGAACGCCCTTTTGGCGCTTTGCTTCATTCTAACACGCGTACGCGGGGGTGTCAAGTAAATTTTGGCATTTTAAAGAAAAAAGGCATCGTTGCGTGCCTGCTCTACGGCAGGCACGCAACGGTGTTTTTTCACTTATTTGTTTAACTCATTCACCAGCAGCGGCAGAGCCTTTTCAAATTTCGTGCCGTACCAGTGGGTGTCGTCACCTTGGGTCGCCTTCATGCCCGCAAGGGTGAAATCGGCGGCAACCTTGGCGGCGGCAAGCGGCGTGCGCCCCTGTACCATGGCGCCCACAAATGCCGAGGCAAAGATATCGCCCGTGCCGTGGCAGCTCTTGGCAAGATGCTCGTGGAAGTAGTAGGAGATCTCCTTATCGCCTTGGCTGAGCACCGCCGCACCGAGCTCGCCCGCCTTGTAGCTGACGCCCGTGAGCACGACCGTTTTGGCGCCGAGCGCCAGTACCTTTTCCATCAATTCGCGGATATACCTTTCGTCATACCCCTCGCCAATGTAGGGCATATCGGTCATCATGGCAGCCTCGGTAATATTGGGCAGTGCAATATCCGCCTTGCCGCAAAGTGAGCCCATCTCATGGGCAAACGCCTCGTCAAAGCCGTAATACAGCTTGCCGTGGTCCGCCATGGCGGGGTCAACCACCTTGAGGCAATCGGGCGCCGCGAGGCGCGCAAAAATATCCTTTACCAGCTCAATCTGGCGCTTGCTACCAAGATAGCCCGTGTAAATGGCGTCAAAGGAGATCTTCTCCTTTTCCCAGTGGTCAACAATGCCGGGAATATCGTCGGTAAGGTCGCGGAAGGTCCAGCCCGAAAAACCGCCCGTGTGCGTGGAGAGCACCGCTGAGGGGAGAATAGCGGTCTCAATGCCGCAAGCCGAAATAATGGGCAGGGCAACCGTAAGGGAGCATTGCCCCACGCAAGAAATATCCTGTATTGTCAATACCTTTTTATCATGTGCCATAACAGAAGGCTCCTTTACTTTAATGCACACATTGTACCACAGATCTGATACGCATAAAATAGCCAAATCAATATATTTTTATATAACCAGATGAGAAAAAGCGGACAAGTTGGGTTCTATACACGTGCCGCGCGGCATATGGTGATGTTGAAAAGGGGGCGGTCTTGTGCAAAGCATTGTAGTCAATCGGCGCATGTTGCTGCCGCATTTTTTGGAGGACATGCTGCCACCCGCGCTGTCGGAGGAGCTCGATCGCGTTGTGCCGCCGAGCTTTTTTCCCGAGGAGCTGCGTCTGCGGCGTGACCGTGTGGCGTCGGTGACCGTAGCGGGCGAGAATATACGCCTCGGCACGGTATGCACGGGTGCTGAGATGGAGCGTCTTTTGATGCGTATGTGTGCGGGATCGCTTTATGCGCACAGCGAGACCTTAAACGAGGGGTATTTGGTGCTGCCGGGAGGGGTGCGTGTGGGCGTTTGCGGGCGCGCCGCAGTGGTTGGCGGCAGGATAACGGGTATTGAGGGCATTACCGCTTTTTCGGTGCGCCTGCCGCACCGCACGCCCTCCGTTGGCGGCGAGATCTGTACATTATTTGAAACATTCTCCCGCACGCGGGGGGTTTTGCTGTTTTCACCGCCGGGCGTAGGTAAGACCACGCTTCTGCGCGGCATTGCCGCGCAGCTGGCGGGCGGCGCGCGCCCCTTGCGCGTTGCCGTGGTGGATACGCGCGGGGAGCTTGCTGTGTTCGGCGAGGGGGAGGAGCTGTTGCTCGATGTGCTTTCGGGCTATCCGCGTGGGCGCGGGATCGGTATTGCCACCAGAACCATGGCGGCGCAGGTGATCGTTTGTGATGAGATCGGCGATCTTGCCGAGGCACAGGAGATCGTGGCGGCGCACACGGGTGGTGTCCCCCTCATAGCCACGGCACATGCAGGAAGCGCACGCGAGCTGCTATCCCGCCCCGGCATGCGCCTTTTGCACGAGGCACGCTGCTTTGGTGCATATGTCGGGGTCACGCGTGCCGCCGGGTTGTATGCCTACAGCTTTGATGTGACCGATTGGGAGGCGGCAGATGCATTTTTTTAAATGGCTTGGCATAGGTGTCATTCTTTGCTGCGGTATTTTGGCAGGACTCTCCTTTGCCGCATTTGAGCGCCGAAGGCTCGTGCAGGCGGAGGGCTTTTTATCGCTTTTGCGGCTCATCCGCTTGCAGATCGATTGCTTTTCAACACCCGTGGCACGCATCTTGGCGGAGTGTGATGAGGATGTGCTTGCCGCCTGCGGTGCAGAGGGCAGACCCACCGATTTTACCGCGTTGCTGAAGGGGAGCAAGCTCTATTTATCCGAGGAGATCTGCCGTTTGCTCGGCGAGCTCGCGGGGCGGCTTGGCGGCAGCTACAGAGAAGAGCAGCTGCGCTGTCTTGACTATTATATTGCGCGCCTTGCGCCCTATTGCGACACACTGCGCGGTGACCTTCCAAGGCGGGAGCGTATGGCGCTTTTCCTGCCCCCCGCGCTTTCGGTGGCGCTGATATTATTACTGTGGTAGAGGAGAAAAAAGGATGGACGTAGGATTGATTTTGCGCGTGGCGGGCGTTGGCATTTTGGTTGCCGTGGCTGCACAGATCTTATCCAAAAGCGGTAGGGATGAGCAGGCAACGCTGGTAACGGTCGCGGGTCTTGTGGTGGTCTTTCTCATACTTGTGCAGGAGATCGGAAATCTTTTTGATACCGTGCGCAATATCTTTGGATTCTGATGGGGATATTGCAGGTTGCGGGCATCGCCCTTTTGGCGGCAATGCTGATCCTCTTGCTGCGCGAGCTGCGCGCCGCCACTGCGCCGCCCGTGCGGCTTGTCACCACCTTGGTGCTGTTTGGCGCTGCACTGGGGCTTTACGCGCCCGTTTTGGCGCGCTTGCAGACTCTGTTTGCCTTGGGGGATGGCGGCGAGCTTGCCACGGCGGTGCTGCGCGCCGTCGGCATCGGTCTTATTTGCGAGTTCAGTGCCACCTTTTGCCGTGACCTCGGTGAAAACACCGTGGCGGAGGGCGTTTTGCTCTTTGGCAAGCTTGAGATCCTTGTGCTGGCACTGCCGCTGATCGATTATCTTATCGAAATCGTCGGAGAACTGTTAAAATGAAAAGAGCAGGAAAAAAGCAGGTGTTATTTTGCCTGTGGCTGTGTATGCTTTTGCCCCTCTTACTACTGCCCGTATCGGCAGAGGATACCGAAGCGGGGCTTGAGGTAGAGAGTGCCGAGATCGCGGATGAGTGGGAGGCGTTCAAGGCGGCGATCCCCGCCGAGATAGTTGACCTTCTGCCCGAGGGCTTTTTCTCGGCGGATATGGCGGTCGTTGGCGAGAGCGTTTCTGAGGCGGGCACGCTTACCGCAATTTTTCGTGCGGTAGGGCAAATTACCGGCGTGACGGTAGCGGAAAACCTTGCGCTTTTGGCAAAAATTTGCGGAATATTGGTGCTTTCGGCAACCTTCCGCGCCGCAGTGGAGGAGCGCAAAAGCGAGGCGGGTGCCGCGGTCTCGCTCATTTCGGTGCTTGCCATCACCGTGATGCTTTTTGCGGGGGAGGAGACACGCTTTGCCTCCATTGCCCGTTTTTTTGAGACCGTTCGGGCACTTTCTCTGTCGCTTGTCCCGCTGATGGGCGCGCTTTACGCCATGGGCGGCAATGTTGCGGCGGCGGTTGCCAATCATGGGGTCATGAGTGGATTTCTTGCGATACTCGAAACCGTTTGCAGTGGTGCGGTGGTGCCTGTGGCAAGCGTGTGCGTGGCACTGGCTTTGTTGGATGCGGTAACGGGTAAGGCATCCTTAAAATCGCTGTCAAGCCTTATCAAGCGCACCTTTACCTGGGGGCTTTCCTTTGCTATGATGCTGCTATGCTTTGTGCTGGGGCTGCAGCAGACACTTGCCAAGGGAGGTGATACGCTGGCACTGCGCACTGTGCGCTTTGCCGCGGGCAGCTTTTTGCCTGTTGTGGGCGGCTCGATCTCCGAGACCCTGCGTACCGTGGCAGGCAGCGTGGAGTATCTGCGCGGAGCGGTTGGCATGGGCGGCATGCTGGTGGTGTTTTTTGTGTTTTTGCCAACATTTCTGTCGGTACTCATTACGCGCCTTGCCTTTTTGCTTGGCGGTGCTGTGGCGGGTCTGCTCGGCTGTGCGCGCGAGGAAAGGCTGCTTTCCGAGCTGGCGGGCGTGTGGGGATATTTCCTTGCTGTGATCGCGTGCCTGTTTGTCATGACCGTGTTTTCGCTCACACTTTTTGCCCATTCCGCCGCGGCAATAGGGGGGTAACGGTATGGGAAATACGGTATTGGGGCTTTTTGGCGTCGGTCTTGCCGCGGCACTTGCCGAGCTGCTGTTGCCGGGGGAGGATGGTAAGGGTACAAAAACGGCACTGCGGCTGCTCGTTTCGCTCGCAGTTCTGCTTTTGCTGATTCGACCGTTTCTCTCGCTTATGGGCAGTTCGCCCGAGCTCTATTTTGAGGCGCTGGTGGGGGAAAGTGAGGCGAATACCACAGCACAGTATGAGGAGATCTTTGCGCGTGCTGTGGAGGCGGGGAGCGAGCGGGATCTTGCGGAGGGGATCTATGCATGGCTTTTGTCGGAATACGGTATCGAAAAAGAGGATGCGCATCTCGAAATTTCATTTGATGAGGCGGGAGCGCTTGCACGTGTGGAGATCTATTTGTCGGGCAGTGCACTGCTGCGGGATCCCGACGTGTTAGCCGAGGCGCTGGGCGCCAAGCTTGGTTGTGAAACGGAGGTCAGATAATGGGTGAAGAAAAGAAAAAAAGCCACGGCTTTTTCACGTTTGTGAGGGCAAAGGGGCGCCTTTGGTTACTTGTGGGGGGGGCCTTGCTCGGGGTGCTGCTGCTTTTGTTCGGCGGCTTGGGTGAGAGCACCCCAACCGAGGAGGAGACAGATCCTCTTGCCGCACAGGTTGCCGAGCTGGAGGCATATGAGGCGCGCCTTGAAAAGGAGGTCAAGGCGATCTGCGAGGCGGTTTCCGGCGTGGGGGATTGCGAAATTTTGCTCACATTTGAAAACGGATATGCTGTTCGCTATACCGAAAACGGGGAGGGGGATCCCGTTACGGTTGGCTCCGGCAGCAATGAGGAGGCGCTTTTCGATACGCTCCTGCCGCCCGCAGTGGCGGGCGTGGGTATTGTTTGCCGCGGCGGCAATGATGCACGTACGGTACAAACCCTTACCGAGCTTGTTTCCACCGCGCTCGGCATACCCGCAAGCCGCGTGTATATCACGGGAAAATAAAAAAGACAGGTGCAGCGCAATTGCGCTGCACCTGTCTTTTTTGCCGCGGTAAGCCGTGGCGTATGCATCTGTTATTGCTTTGTAACGCCCTCGGAGCTTGTTGCATATTCTGCGGGGATGGCGGGCGTGGCAAACACCGCAGCTTTTGCCGCCGCCTTGATGAGGTCAAGCTCCGCTTCGGTCAGGTCGCCGCGGTAGGGAATGGTTGTGGGGTCGGTGTCGAATATTTTGGCATACAGCGTGAGGGCGGCAAGAAAGCTGCCGGCATAAGAGGGGTGAGAGAGATCCTTATTGTAAAGCTCAACCTCCTGCCCGTGGTTGGTATAAGCGTCATAAAATGCCGCGCCGACGAGGGCAACCGCAATATCAAGCTCCTTGCCGATCGCGTTGTATGCGGCGGCAAGACGCCATGTCATGCTTTCGTTGGTAAGGCCGCATTCGTCAAGCTTCTCACTTCCCGCTTTTCTGCCCCAAGTGGCATAAAGGATCGGTGTGGCACCAATGGCGCGCACTCTTTTTGCAAGATCTCTTACCGCATCATAAAACAGCGCTCTTGCATCGTCGCGCGCGGGGCGCACGCTTTGCTCCTGTAAGATCACGTAATCGTATTTTCCTTGGCTTGCGCCATCAAGCGCTGCAGCCACACGCGCACCGATCTCATTTTCCTTTGTTGCGTGCTGTGCCAATGTAAAGCCGCCCTTGGTGATCGCCTCAACGCGGAGGGGGCGCCCCATGCTTGCTGCCAGCTGTGCAAAGATCGCGCTTGGCATATCGTTAAAATACGTGTAGCTGTTTCCGATAAAAAGTACAGATGCTTCCTTCATTTTAAACCTCACTTTTGTATTTTATATCATGTTGATCAATGTTGTCACAATACCCATCACAAAGCCGATCACGGCACCGAGACGGATCACGTCATTTAACTCCTTTTTCATGACCGAAAGGATCAGCTTTTCAAGATCCTCAGGCAGCATGGCGCATACGCGCTTTTCCACGATTTCGGCAATGTGGAAGCGTGCCGCAATGCTGTCTGCATGCTCGCTGACCATGCGGCGGTAGATCGAGGCAAGCATGGGCTTCATGCTCTCACGGTCACCAAACATCTCGCCAATCGGCTTTTCCTCTATTTTTGTTACCTCGTTTTCAAGGATCTCGCGGAGCTTTACCTTGCCGTCGCCCTCAAGATAGAAGGTGATGCGCTCGGCAAGCGGGGCGGCGATCGAGGCGATGGTTGCCTCATTTAAAAACATACCGATCAGGGGATTTTTCTGGCTGACGCTCGCGGCGATATTCACGCCCTCCTTTTTAAAGATCTCCTCGAGATCAAGCCCCGCAATCCCCACTACGATCTTCTCGGTCAGCATATCAAGCAGCTTGTCGCGCTGGATATCGTATGTGTCGCCGATCAGCGCTCTGCCTGATTCGCGCACGGGGGGCAGGGAAAGGATGGCACCTGTGATGGTGTTTGTCAGCTCATCCGAGAGGAGCGCGTGCTTGATATCCTCCTCACGCACCAGCTTTTCACTGACCATGCGCCCGAGGGCTGCGGCAAGTGCGGGCTGGCGGCGCGGAATAATGCCGGGCGTAAAGGGCACGTGAAGCTTGCCGATGTGCTTTTCGCGATAGGGGCGAAAGAGCATTTTTACCGCGATATAGTTGGTGAAGATACCGATGATAGCACCTACAACAGGGCCCGAAAGCAGTGACAGTATTTTAAGAAAGGTCTCCATGGGATACTCCTTTTTTCTTTTTTACTTATTTTACCACGAATGTAAAATAAAATCAAGCCCCGCAAAAGGATCAAAAAGCGCGTAAGGCGCTTGCGCGGCGGGACAAAATATGGTATCCTTATAATATAGCTTAATTATAGGTCAATCAATTAATTTGGAGAGGAGGGTGCTTGATGCTACGGTTTTTGCATGCGGGAGATCTGCACCTCGGCAGCCCGTTTTCCACTTTTTCGCCCCGTGCCGCCGCGGCACGCCGCGCGCGACAGTTTGAGGCATTGGAAAAGCTGATCGAGGATGCCAAGCGTATGGGTGCACAGCTGCTGCTGTTTGCCGGCGATTGCTTTGACAGCACTGCGCCCGATCCCGATACCGTTGCCCGCTTTTTTGCGCTGCTTGGCAGCAGTGGCATGCCCGTGGTAATCGCACCCGGCAATCATGATTTTTACCGTGCGGGCGGTCTTTGGGATAGCGTGCCGCTGCCGCCGAATGTTTGCCTGTTTCGAGATAAGGAGCTTGCATTTTTTGAGCTGCCCTCGCTTGGCGTTACGGTATACGGCTATGCCTTTACCGATGAAACACATGAGGCGCCGACCCTGCCCCGCCGTGATGAGCTGAATGCTGTGGGCATTCCTGTTTTGCTGGCACACGCAGATCTTCTCTCGCCCTTTTCCGCTTATGCGCCGCTCACCTCGGGGGCGCTTGCGGCATCAGGCTTTGTCTATGCGGCACTCGGGCATATACACAGACCCGCAGAGCCGCGCCGCTTTGGCAATACGGTGGCGGCATATAGCGGCTTTTTTGCCGGCCGCGGCTTTGATGAGGTGGGCGCAGGACATGCCAATTTTGTGGAAATAGAGGAGGGGCGTGTCAAAATTACGCCCCTTGAGGCAGATGCCGATCGCTTTTTGCTCCATCGCCTTGATTGCACGGGTATCGGAAGCGGTGAGGAGCTGCGCGCCCATGTGGCGGAGTATCTCCTGCAAGCGGCGCTTCCTGCGGGCACGGCGTTGCGCCTTGTGCTCTTTGGCGAGGTGAGTGCGGCGTGCACGCCCGACATGGTGGCGCTTCTCCGCCTTGGCGGTGAGCTGGCGCTTTTTGAGGTGCGTGACGAGACCCTGCCGCTGTTTGACGCCGACTACCTTGAAAAGGATCAAGGCATGAGAGGCGCATTTTACCGTGCCATGCAAAAGCATTTGGCAAGTGAGGATTCTGCCGCGCGCGCACTTGCCGCCGAGGCGCTGCGCATTGGCTTTGCGGCACTTTCGGGGAGGGATATCTTATGAAATTGATAGAGCTGTATGCCGAGGAATTCGGCTTATTTACAGATCGCCGCTTCACGCTTGGCGAGGGCTTAACGCTCATTGAGGGTGCGAATGAGAGTGGAAAAAGCACCCTACAGGCGCTTATTCGCTTTTTGTTTTACGGTTTTCCGCGCCGTGGCGGCGAGGAGGGCGAGGAACGCTACAAGCGCATTTCGCGCAAGACCCGCCGCGCTGCCGGCAGCGTGACCTTTTCCATACAGGGTGAGGAATATTTGCTTTGCCGTGACTATATTCTGCACACCTCGTCAGGGCGTGAAATGCCTGCCGAGCGGGTGACGGTTACTGCAAAAAGGGACGGAAGCACCGTTGATCTTGGCGGCAAGACACCGGGCGAATATTTTTTGGGGCTCCCCATCGAGCTATATCACAGCAGTGTTTGCGTGCGTCAGTCCGAAATTGAGGGTGTTGCCGCACCTGCTACGGGCGATATGATAGGCGAGCTGCTCTTTTTCGGTGAGGGCGGCGCACGCTTGGATGCTACCGAAAAAAAGCTGGAGGAGGCGCGCCGCGAGCTACAGCATAACCGCGGACGGGGAGGTAAGATCACCCAATTGGAGGAGGAAAGCGAGGCACTGCAAAAGGCACTTCTTGAGGCACGTGATGCCGCCGAGCGCTTGCGCGTGCTGCGCAATAATAAGGCGCGCTTCAGCATACAGGCACAGGACAAGGCGCGTGAGCTGAAGGAGACCGAGGCAATGCTGCAAGCCGCAAGGCTGGATGCTCAGCTGGCGCGGTATGACATGTGGCATCGCGCCAAGGAGGCGGAGGCAGAGGCGCTTAGTACCCTGCGTGCATGTGAAGGCAAAGAAGCGGCACCCCTGCCGCCCACGGAATTTGTTGCGGGGGCGCGTGAGATGCTGCACCGCTTAGCGATCGCGCGGAGCAATACCGCACTGCGTGCGGACGAGCTGGCGCTTGCACAAAAAGAGGCGGCGCGCCACCCGCGCAGTGAAGCGGCTGCCTATGTTGCCGAAAACGGAGGCGACACCGAAATTGCACAACGTGCCGCAAAATATGTAACAAAAAAGCGAAACGCTACGGTTTTTTCTGCGGTTTTTACTGCGTTGGTGGTAGTGCTTGCGGTGTTGGGCGCAGTTTTCCTTCCCGCGCTTCTGCCGATCGGCGCGGTGGCACTTGCTGCTGCCGTGACAGCTCTTGTGCGGCGGCAAAGGACCGCCAAGCGTGAGCGCGCATTTTACAAAAGGCTTGGGCTGCGTGAACCTGCCATGCTTCGCACCTTCCTTGTACAGTACACCAATGAGGAAAGCGCGCGGGCTAAGGCTATGGCAGTGCTGGAAAATGCCGAGGCACTGTCGCGCGAGGCGGTAGCGCGCGAGGCGGCGATCTTTGCCGAGCTGCAGGCGGCATTTGCCGCCGTTGGCGCCGCAGCACACTGTACCACACCTGCGGCAGCAGAGGCATATCTTGCCTCGCTTGCCGACCGTGAAGCCGCCGCTAAGCAGGCGTTTTTGGAGGAACGCTTGCGTTACGAAAATGCAAAAAGTGCCGCAACGGCACTGGAAAATGGCTTGGATCTTGCTCAAGAGACCGCACTGCGCGCGGCGCGCGCGGCACTGCCCTCCCCCACGGGCAGCGAGGCGGAGCTGGAGCGCAAGCAGGCGTTTTTGCTGGAAACGGCACGCGGGATCGCAGAAAAGCTTGCCACCGCCGAGCGCGAGGAGATCACTCTGATGGCAGTATCGACAGATCCCGCCACGCTGCAGGCAAGGGTACATGAGACCGAAACGGCGCTCGGAGAGGCGCGCCGCAGGCTTGCCGCCATCAAAATGGCAAGTGAGGCGCTGCATGAGGCGGATGAAACACTCCGCTCTGGCGTAATGCCCGCCCTTGCCAAAACTGCCTCGGCAATTTTTGAAAAGCTGACGGGCGGTGCCTATCAGGCATTGCATGTGACTGACCGCTTTGCGGTTTCGGTACAAACACCGGAAGGCATCTTTCCGCTTTCGCACTTTAGCGCGGGATGCCGCGATGCGGCATATTTTTCGCTACGTATGGGGCTTACCGAGCTGATCACCAAGGAGCCGCTCCCCCTGCTCCTTGACGAGGTGACGGCGCGTCTTGACGATACACGCGCCGCACAGCTCCTGTTGCTGCTGAGCAGCATTTGCCGCGCGGGCGGACAGTGTCTGCTCTTTACCTGTCACACGCGTGAGGCGCGTTTGCTCGGGAACGACGATTTTACACATATCACTCTTGGGTGATTTCTTCACAGGGTGGCACAAAAAGCCGATCGGGCGTGATGTAAAAGGTGCCGCATACTTGAAACAGTATCTTGCAGGTCAAGCGCGGCGGTATTTCGCCGCGCTCGATCATGGTGAGGCTTCTTGTGCTGATGCCGAGTAGCCTCGCCATTTTTCTTTTGGATAGCTGGTTTGTCAGCCGTAATTGCTTAATATTGTAGCAAAGTGCGGCAGTGTATTTTTTGTGTGTCATATTTTCGCCTCCGATAACACCATGATAACACTTTGTTTGTATAAAGTCAAGAGAAAAGTTAGTATAATGTTATCATAATGAATGCGAGGTGTTGGTATGGCAACGAATAAAGTACAAACCGGTATAAGATTTGAACCGGAGCTTCTCTATAAGATTTCATATGTGGCAAAGCAAAATAGGCGCTCCCTTAATGCACAACTTGAATATTTGGCGCTTCATTGTGTAAAGGAGTACGAAAAAGAAAACGGTGAAATACCTGTTGATGAAAGCTCATTGTACAGCAAGTAAATGACAGTTAACGCAGAGCTTTGCCTTCCCCTCGGGTCGCCGCACTACGTTTGCCTTCCCCAGCGGGGAAGGGGGGACCAACGGAGTTGGTGGATGAGGAGGGACGGCTATTTGGTATGAATGGACAAACTGCATTAGATTATTCTTATTCCTTCTGCTGCTATCTAACATAGCGAACCCTTGCCCTCCTCATCCGTCAGCCATCCGGCTGCCACCTTCCCCGCTGGGGAAGGCCGGTATTGTGCGAACAATGCGCCACTTCTCTATACGTGGGAGTGGCTGATTGAGGTTAAATACGGAGGTAGTTGACTGTTGATCTATAAATATAACAAAAGCTTAGTTTCCAACGCACAAACATTACGAAAAAACATGACCGCCGAAGAAAAGCATTTGTGGTATGATTTTTTAAAAAAGCTGCCGATTACAGTAAACCGGCAAAAGAATATTGGCAATTACATTGTTGATTTTTTTATTTCATCCAAAAGAATAGTGATTGAAATTGACGGCTCTCAACACAATATGCCGAAAAATCACATAGCGGATGAAATGCGTGATGCGGATTTTTATGCCTTGGGACTTACAGTGTTACGATATACTTAATTTAGATATCAATCAAAGATTTCATATTGTTTGCGAGGATATCTTAAAGCATCTTGGCTTGGAACCAAGGGATATGACCAATTGATGCTAACTGCAAAAGGGCTCTCCTTATCAATTGCTTTAGCTTTACCTATTGGAGCAGGCAATGCGATGTTGTGCTAATAACTATGAAATATAGCGTTTTTTTGCAAATTTCATTGCTTGACAAGCCTCGGCGATGGGTGTATACTAAAACGAGTACAATGAAAGGTTCGTGTTATGACAACAGTTTATCTTATCAGACATGGGCAGACCGATAACAACCTTGTCGGCTGCTATAATGGCTGCAAATCAAATCAGCCCTTAAACGATCTCGGAAAACGGCAGGCGGCGGCACTGACAGCGCCTTTTTCAAGGCTTCTGCCCGATGTGATCTATACCAGCCCTCTTTGTCGCGCGGTGATGACTGCCGAGGGCGTGCGCGGTGATCGCGATATGCCGATCACCACGGTTTACGATATCAGGGAAATGGATATGGGCGACCTTGACGGTGTGACCTTTGCCGAGGCACGTGAGAAGCACGCCGAGATCTGGCACGACTGGCATGAGGAGCCCGAGAAGCTGCGCATGCCGAACGGCGAAAGCTTTTACGAGGCACAAGCGCGCGCAGCTGCTGCCATTTCAAAGATCGTGCGCGAAAATCGCGGCAAAAAGATCGCAATCGTTGCACATGGCTCGATTCTATGCCTTTCGATGGCGCATTTCTTTGGTTTGTCGCTGGCGCAGCGCTACAGCGTGCCCTACCTTATGAATACCGCCTACCATGTGCTTTCAATCGAGGATAACGGTTATTTTTCGCCGATCGCGTTCCGCTGCTGCGAGCATCTTGCAGACGACCTGATGCCCACACCCCCGAAAAACATCGATGCCACCGCACTGATGGGCGGACATTTCTACCCGGGCTTTGAGGGCTGATGCACCATGGCAAATATTGATGTGCGCACCGTCAGCACTGCGGCGCTGGCTTATTTCGGGGATAGCGTGATCGAGCTTTTGGTGCGCCGCCGTTTGGTGGGCGAGGGGTATGCTTCCTCAAAATCACTCAATGCGCACGCGCGAAAATTTGTATCGGCTCCCGCCCAAGCGGCGGCGATGCAAAGGCTGCTCCCGCACCTTGATGAGGATGAGGCGGCGGTGTTTCGGCGCGGCAGAAACATTGGACATACCAATACGCCCAAAAACGCGACGGTTGCCGAGTATCGCAGTGCTACCGGTATGGAGACGCTGTTTGGCTATCTGTACCTCACGGCGCGAGAGACGCGTGCAGCGCAGCTCTTTGATCTCGCATATGGCAATGAAAATACAAATCATGAGGAGACACAAGCATGAAAATTCGCTATGGATATTACAAGGATGGCAAGAAAAAGGCCCTTACCATGAGCTACGACGACGGCAGGACCTTTGACCTGCGTCTTGCGCAGATCTTTAACCTGCACGGTATTCGCGGTACCTTTCATCTCAATTCGGGCAAATTTGACAATGAGAAATATTTAAACCCCGAGGATGTGCGCGATAAATTTGCACAGCACGAGATCTCGGCGCATACCTTAACCCACCCGCGCCTTGACAAGGTCTCGAACGAGGAGTTGATCTACGAGATCATGGAGGACCGCAAAAATCTGGAGGCGCTCTGCGGCTATCCCGTGCGCGGCATGTCTTATCCTTACGGCGTGTATTCGCAAAGAGTTATTGATCTGCTGCGCCCGCTCGGCATGAAATATTCCCGCACCACCAAGTCAACCGATAATTTTAGAATTCCCGATGATTTTATGGCGTGGCACCCCACCTGCCATCATGACAGCCCAAAGCTCTTTGAGCTGCTTGAAAAGTTCAAAACCACCGATTACCCCATGGCGCTTTTCTACGTATGGGGGCACAGCTTTGAATTTGACAAAAAGGATAACTGGGACCGCATTGAGCAATTTTGCGCGGAGGCGGGCGGCGACCCCGATGTGTGGTATGCTACCAATATTGAAATTTACGATTACTTTACCGCCCTGCAGGGGCTGGCGTTTACCGCCGACCGCACCGTTGTATATAACCCCTCAGCTACCGATGTGTGGATTTCTGTGGACGGCAAGCCCGTGCGTGTGGCACCGGGTGCTACCGTAAATCTCACCACTGTTTAAAACTGTTTAGAATAAAAGAAAAGAGGAATAAAAAATGAACCATCCCGTAATTAAGATCCATGTTAAAAATTTCGGCACCATGACCGCCGAGCTCTATCCCGAAATGGCACCCCTCACCGTGGCAAACTTTCTTTCCCTCATTGAAAAGAAGTTTTTTGACGGTCTTATCTTTCACCGCGTGATCGCAGGCTTTATGCTGCAGGGCGGCGGCTACACCGCCGATATGCAGCACAAGGAGTGCGATGCCATTAAGGGCGAGTTTGCAATGAACGGCTGCCGAACCAACACTTTAAAGCACACCCGCGGCGTGCTTTCCATGGCGCGCACCAATGCCCCGAACTCTGCCTCCTCGCAGTTTTTTGTGATGCATGAGAACGCACCGCACCTTGACGGACAGTACGCAGGCTTTGGTAAGGTGATCGAGGGTGATGAGGTGATCGATAAGATCGCGAACGTGGAAACCGGCAATTATGGCTGGTATATGCAGGATGTACCCGTAGAGCCTGTTGTGATCGAAACCATGGAAATTGTTTCGGAATAAGAAAAAAATCATATATTAAATTTAAAATTTGGAAAATATATATCTAAAAATTAGAATATATATCAACCAAAGATGGGAAAGGAGCGCAACCGTGTTGGCTGCGCTCCTTTTTGCTCAGTGTACGCGTATCATACTGCTTTCATGGTAGTGCTGCTGCTTGCAGGCGGCAGGCACGCTCTTTTGCTTCTTTTTTGCCGCACGATTGCGAAGTGTAACCGCAAGATTGGCAAGCACCATTGCAACATTGAAGAGGTAGACGTAAAATACATAGTTGCAGCCGGAGGTCATGACCTTCGCCACGATCCCTGCGGCGTAACCCGTGAGGATCAGACACATGAAGGCAATACTGGTAGAGGTGCTTTTGGCGCGTATATTTTTAATGAGTGATACAGGCCAGGAGAGCCCAAAGCATAAAAGCATAATGGTTTCAAACAATTCGTTCATAGCGAGTTCCTCCGAAATTTATTTTCTCTTTATTTTCAGTATACTCTTGACAAACGATAATGTCAAATATATAATGATTATTGAAATGATAATTGGAGGTTATAAAATGGAACTCACACAATTACAGTATTTTGTCGCCGTAGCAGAGAGCCTGCATATGACCCGCACCGCCGAGCGCCTGCATGTGGCACAGCCCGCGCTCTCACAAGCCATCAGCCGTTTGGAGCGCGAGCTGGGCGTGCCACTGTTTAAGCGTGAGCGCCGCCAGCTCTCCCTTACCGTTTTTGGCTCCTATCTTCTTGAGCGCTTGCGCGCGCCTCTTGCCGTGCTTTCCAATCTGCCTGCCGAATTGCAGGAACTCTCAAAGGGGGAAAAGACTACCATCCGCCTCAATGTCTTGGCGGGGACGTCACTTGTAACCGATGCGATCGTTTCTTATCAGCAGCTGCATGAAAACACCCACTTTAGACTTTTGCAAAGCGCTGCCGAGACCGATTGTGATATTTCCATCAGCACTGTGCCGTATCATGGGGAGGAGGCCGTTGGCGCCTGCGTGTTTGATGAGCGCATTTTCCTGGCTGTCTCCGGGGACGGCAAATACGGTGCAAGAAAAGAGATCGACCTTGCCGAGGTAGCCGAGGAGAGCTTCATCAGCCTTGCAGGCTCACGCCAATTCCGCGGCATTTGTGACCGCTTCTGCCTGCAGGCAGGCTTTGCACCGCATGTAGGCTTTGAAAGTGATAATCCCGCATCGGTCAAAAAGCTGATCGCCGCGCATGCGGGTGTTGGCTTTTGGCCGGAGTTTTCCTGGGGTAAGTGCAGTGACCCTGATGTGCGCTTGCTGCCCATCGTGGGTCTCGATTGCCGCCGTGATCTTGTATTGCGGAAAATGGGCGATCCCCTCGGAAAAAGCGAGGTTGAGGCATTTTTTGACTTCCTGTGTGAATTTGTGCGCGCCAAAAAGGCAGCCATCACCGCCGAAAACTAACCTGATAAAAAGAGGGTGTATAGCGTAGTGCCCGTACGGGCACTGCGCAGCTATGATCGCCTACGGCGAGCTTAGAGTTATGATTGGCTACGCCAAGTTATG
>CAZOWH010000016.1:1003-19516 GCA_964583425.1 uncultured Lachnospiraceae bacterium | reverse complement strand
CATCGTCGCTGTATTCAAAATGCTGAACCTTCTAAAGGGTTCTCGCAACCCCGTATCGGGCATAACAAAAGCCCCCACACAAGGTGGGCGCGGCACGGGGGAGCTCGATTCCCGTCGCACAGCGACGGTGGAAGATTCTCTCAAGCCATCGAATTTTTAAACTTTAAGCGGAATCTTCCAGAGGGTTCTCGCAACCCCATATCGGGCATAACAAAAGCCCCCACACAAGGTGGGGGCTTTTGTTATGGCGCGGCACGGGGGACTCGAACCCTCGACCTACTGGTTCGTAGCCAGGCACTCTATCCAACTGAGCTAGTGCCGCACATACCCTTTCGGCGTACTTGTGTATTATAGCACAAGAAAAAGGGCTTGTCAAGAGGAAAAACAAAAAAATTTAGAGATTTTTATGCCGAATGCAATTTTATTTTTTCCCCCGCAGAACTGCGATCGTATGCTGCAAAAGCAAAACATCCTCATCGGAAAGATCCGATACATCAATGACCTTTTGAGTATTGATCCCCAATAAATAATCCGCCGACACGTGAAAAATTTGCGCCAGCTTTTTGAGCACCTCAGGTGACGGATACCTCTCCTGCAATTCATAATACGACACCACGGATTTTGTGACCCCGATTTTATCCGCCAACTGCTGCTGCGTCAAATTTGCCTGCACACGAAGTGCCTTGAGCTTACCGCCAAAATCAACCATAATCATACTCCTTTTACAAAATAAGTTTACCCGCTTCGAGTATTTATTTAGTTGATTTTTATATTATTTTAGTTGACGATTTGAATTTAATGTGTTGTACTGAGAAAAAATGAAGGAGTAAACGCTATGGGAATTTTCTCTATGATATCCAATGCTGTGCGTGAGGGCAAGGAAAAAGCCGTGATCGAAAATATGAAATTTGCAGAAAAGCTGGAGTACTGTGGCTTTGAGCAAGCATGCCGCTTGATCCACGAGGAGCTGAAGGCAGGCGGTCTTGCGCGGCGTTCCGGCTTGATCAAGCTGTTTAATGAGCAATTGAAAAAAACAGATGACAAAAGTGTTCTTTACCCTGCATTCACCTATTTGTATCAGCTTGCCTACCGCCGCGAGGATACAATAGCCCTTTCGCTTGCCAATCGCATTGGTAAAAAGCTATACGAGGAGGGCGACTTTCGTGTAGAAGCCAATGAGGATGAAACGCGATTCTATCCCAGAACAAAATATTAAAGTCCAAGCAAAACACCTGCCCATGCCATTTGGCATAAAGGGCAGGTTTTCGCATATTCTTTATACTTTTGGGAAACACTGCTTTGGAAGGGCGGTGATAGCAATGAGAGAAAAAAGCGGGGTTTTAACGCTTACATTTTTAACAATTACCATTTCGGTCTACTTAATCACATGGCAATTGTTGGTGAGCTTTTTTGATTTTCCCGTTTATTATTATGGACGCTTGATCGAGCTGCTGGCAGTGGTTCTGTTTGCGGCGCTTGCCGCATTTACGCCGATGCGGTTTGAGGAAATGGGCATTATCGTGCCCCGCTCGGTGCTGTTCCGTTCATTGGCACTGGGGGGCGGCGTGGGACTGTTGTTTGTTGGCGGCTTACTGGCGGCACGCGCCATTTCCGGCGCGGAAATGGCGTTTTCCTGGCACATTGCGGGGGATATTTCCCGCGCCACCTATTTTTTGGTGGCACCCTTTCAGGAGGTGCTTGCCAAGAGCGTGATGTATTACAGCTTTGAGCTGGTATTTGACAAAAAGCACCCGCACCTCACCAACCTGATGTCGGCGCTGACCTTTGGCGCGTTTCATGTGGTGTACGGCATCCGCATGATGCTGCTTGCCATGGCATTATGTCTGGTAACGGGGTGGATATTTCAACGCGAGCGCTCGGTTTGGGGGTGTGCGGTAGCGCATTTTGCCTGCGGCTTTTTCCCCGCTTGCCTTGGCTTTTAGTATCCCCGCTCTCGTGCGGCTATCAGCAGCAAAGAGTGTGCCGCAGCACAGGATTATACACAAGCATATGAATTACAGCAAAGCCATCCCTTTATTCTTCGCGTAAGCGCCGCACCCGAGCTTTGTCAAGCAATGGAATTTGGGAAGCGCGGGAAAGAGCTTGGCATTGTGATGTCATGCGCGCACACAGACGCCGATTTTTCCGAGGCAGAGGAGGCGCTGGCGCACGGCTACAGCCTGATGACACACCTTTATTCGGACATGAAGGGTGTGACAAGAAAAAACGCATTTCGCATAGCAGGCGCCGTGGAGGCGGGACTGTATTTCGATGATTATTTTGTTGAGATCATTGCAGACGGCAGGCACCTTCCAAGAGAGCTTTTGCGTTACATTTATAAGCTTAAGAGGGCACAGAGGATCACACTGATCACCGATGCGATCCGTGCGTGCGGATTGCCCGAGGGCACTAAGACCATACTCGGCAACAAGCAAAACGAATTACCCGTGGTTGTGGAGGACGGTGTGGCAAAGCTGCTGAGCCGTGAGGCCTTTGCCGGAAGCGTGGCTACCTTTGACCGCATATACAGAACCATGGCAGAGGCTGTCTACAACACACCCTTTCAAGCAATGAATCTCCCGATATTCCCGCAACAATTTTAAAGCGACACAACAATTGCATCCTGTATTGCGATCAAGAATCGGCAAGCCTGCTTTCAAAGGAGCTCATTCAAAGATATCAGTAAGGCAGCATAGCGGTATTGCACCCCGTATAGGCACCTTTCCGTCTCCCTGCCCGACTGTTGCATTTTTTGTGTTTTTGTGCTATACTGTATCCATCATAGAACCGCACGGAGGGGCACCGCAATGGAAAAGCAAGTAAAAAAGCTGCCGCAATCGAACTGCGAAAGCTGTGAATTTTACGATTATGACGAATACTATGAGGAATACTCCTGCGCGATGCGCCTTGATGAGGATGAGATGCTGCGTTTTCTTTCAAGGGAGACATCCTCCTGCCCGTATTACCGCTTTTACGACGAATACAAGAGCGTGCACAAGCAAATTTAACGGCAAGCCGAGCGGCTACCGCGTTTGATCCTCTTCGTCAAAGGTCACCTGCTGTTGCAGGTGACCTTTGACATTTTTCTCATAATTTTTTATAAGATGAAGAAAAATTCATAAAATTATCACACAGAGCCGCGAAAAAGTAGTGCATGGCGGTTGATTTATTCGCCATTATATGATAAAATATTTCTATCTGTATAAATTGCGGCAACACCCTGCCGCCGAAAGGAATTACATATGATAAAAATCGATCATCTGGTCAAAAACTACGGTGCCACCTGTGCAGTTGACGACGTTAGCTTTGAGGTTGCCCCCGGTGAGATCGTAGGCCTGTTGGGTCCGAACGGAGCCGGCAAAAGCACGACCATGAACATCCTCGCGGGCTATCTTTCCTCCACCTCGGGGCGCGTGATGGTAGACGGATTGAACGTTCTCGATGAGCCTCTTGAGGTCAAGCGGCGCATCGGCTACCTGCCCGAGCAGCCTCCGCTTTACCTTGATATGACCGTGGAGGAATACCTCATCTTTGTGTATAACCTCAAGGGCTGTACCCTGAACCGCACCAAGCATCTGCAGGAGATCTGCGAGGTCGTAAAGCTGACCGATGTTTACAAGCGCCTGATCAAAAACCTTTCCAAGGGCTTCCGCCAGCGTGTGGGCATTGCACAAGCGCTGATCGGTAACCCGCCCGTGATCATTTTTGACGAGCCTACCGTTGGTCTTGACCCCAAGCAGATCATCGAGGTACGCAATCTGATCCGTACCCTCGGGCGCGACCACACCGTAATACTCTCCACGCATATTTTGCAGGAGGTGCAAGCTGTTTGTGATCGCATTATTATCATCAACAAGGGACGCGTGGTTGCCGATGAGCTGACCGAAAACATCAACCGTGTTGCTGCCAACACCTGCCGATATCAGCTGAAGGTCTGCGCACCGCAGCGTGAGGTGCTATCCATGCTCCGCGACCGCCCCGACGTGGCATATGCCGAGGCACTTTCCGCGCGCGACGGAGATGCCTACATTTACCATGTGGAAAGCACCAAGGGGCTTGATATCCGCAAATCGCTCTTTTATGCCTTTTCCGCTAAGGGCTGGCCTCTCATCGGCATGGAAACGCTCGGCATGAATCTTGAGGATATCTTTATCTCGGTGGTGGATAAGACCGATGAGATCACCGAGGATAAAAAGCCGGGTAAGGGTGGCAAAAAGGGCCGCACCCGCACGGCGGAAAAGGATATTGCACAGTCGATCCTTGATGCAACCGCCGCCAAGCAAGAAAACATCGCACCCTACGAGGGTGACGAATAAGAAAGGAGCGCCCGCCCACGCGGGCTGACCGAAGCATTATGTTTGCTATTTACAAAAAAGAATTGCGCGCATATTTTACGACCCCCATCGGGTATGTATATGTCGGCGTGTTTTTGCTTGCCGCCGCACTGATCTGTGCCTTTACCACCCTGCAGCAGGCAAGCTATAATACCTCCTCGTATTTCCAGTACATGGTCTTCTGCTTTATCGTACTCATTCCGCTCCTCACGATGCGCATGTTTGCGGAGGAGCGTAAGACCAGGACCGAGCAGCTGCTCTTGACCGCACCCGTTACCATTACGGGCATGGTGCTCGGCAAATTCTTTGCCGCATTTTCGCTTTTTGCCTCCAGCGTTCTGGTTTCCTGCATCAACTTTCTGCCTCTGCTTGGCTACACCATTGCCGAGCAAGCCTCCGCTACCTCGGATACACACATCGGTCCTATCGGCGGTCAGATCGTTGGATGCGTGATCGGTGTCATTCTGATCGGCGCTGCATTTATCGCCATTGGGCTTTTTATCTCCTCTCTGACGGAAAACCAGCTTGCCTCGGCTGTGGTGACCATTGCGGTATTGGCATTTATGGTGCTTGTCGGCATCATTGCCTCGTTTGTAGATTCCGCCGTGGTACGTACCGTGCTTGATTGGGTATCGGTTCTCAGCCGCTATGACAATTTTGCACTGGGGCTGTTTGATTTCTCGGCACTGCTTTATTACGTATCGATTTCCGGTGTGTTTATTTTCCTCACGGTGCGCATTTACGAAAAGCGCCGTTGGGGCTGATGGGAGGTGCTACACATGCAATTAACACATACAAAAAAATTCCGTCATGGCAGCATTTCTATTGCACTCACCGTTATTGTGATTGCGGCTGTGATCCTCATTAACGCCATTTTCGGCGCGCTTTCGGAAAAATATCTTTGGTACATCGATATGACGCCCGAGCCTCGTTTTACCCTCTCGGAGGAGGCAAAGCTCCTCTTGAATGAGATGGACGCCACCAAGGAGGTGACCATTCTCCTCTGCGACGAAAAATACGCTTGGGAAATGGATTCTATCCTGCTGGAGGTCTTGAAGACCGCGCTGGATATCGAAAAATACTACCCAAACGTTAAGGTAGGCTATACCGATATTTACACCAACCCCTCCTCAGTCAACACCTATAAGGAGCTGACCGGCAAAAGCATTACCCCGCAAAGCGTGATCATTACCTGTGACAATGCTGTGCGCGTTTACAACCTTGAGGATTTCTTTACAATTGATGATGAGGGGTATGTAACGGGCTACGACGGCGAGCATGTATTTGTTTCTTCTCTTTTGTCAGTAACACAGGCAAATGCGCCCATGGTATGCATCACCAACAACCACGGCGAGGTTTGGGATGAAGCACTGACCGACCTCCTCGAGCAGATCGGCTTCCGCATCAAGACCGTTGATCTGACGAAGGAGGAGCTGCCTGCAGATTGCCGCCTGCTGCTCATTTTCGATCCCGTAAGCGACTTTTTTGAGAAGGACGGTCTTTCCGACGTTTCGGAGATCGACAAGATCGAGACCTTCCTTGACGGCAACAACTCGATGATGGTATTCTTTGACAAGGATACCCCCTATCTGCCGAACCTTGAGCAGTTTTTGGCGGAATGGGGCATTGAGATCGCCCGCACCGACAAAAACGAAAACACCGTGATCAAGGACACCGCATCGTCGCTGACGATCAACGGCTACACCAATAAGGCGGTATATGAGAGCGCCGAGGCAAGCCTTGGCTATACCGTCACCGAGCACATGCAAAGCGGTGTGGCGGTCCCGAAAACCGTTGCCTTCCCCAATACCACGGCACTGCGCTTCTCCTCCCTTTATCAGGAAACGCTGTATAACGGCTACCGCTCCGCCACCTATACCGGCAATGTGGAGCACCGCACCTGCTACAATGTCTTCTTCTCCTCCGGCGAAGCAGTTGCCATGGCAAACGGTGAGCAGGTATCGGGAGCCACCGCCGACTCGCCCTATTCTTACATGATGATCTCGAAGCAAGCCACCGTTAACAACGACGGCTCGACCTCCAATGCCTTTGTGCTTGCCAGTGCATCTACCGACTTTGCCGCCGCTGCAGCACTTGACTCGCGCTACGGAAATGCCTCGGTGCTCTCCTACGCCTGCAATACCATGGGCAGCCTTGTGGTTCCCGTATCGCTTGACTGCAAATACTACGCCAACATGGAGATCGCTGCGATTACGGCATCTGCCGCAACCACGCTTACTGTGATCTTTGCTGTAGTACCCGCATCTGTTGTATTCATCGCCGGCATTTACGTGATGATAAGGAGAAAACACGCATGACGGAACAAACCACCAATCGCGCCGTTGTACGGGTAAAGACCGCCCTACAGCGCCAACGCCGCATCGCACTTTATTTGCTGATCGCGGTGGCTGTGCTGGGTGTGGCGCTGGGGCTTACGCTCTTTTTTACCTCGCGCACAGCCTTTTTGGATCCGACCGACGGCGTTAAGTATTATGTTGCAAAAAAAGACGGCATTTACGTGCTGCAAACGACCTCGGGTGATATATTAGACACGACAGAGGATGGCAATTACGTAACCACTGCCGGCACCATTGTGTATGTGGACGGGGAGACTGGCAACCACAGCACCGTGGCAGCCGTATTGGTAGAGGACGGGGAGACCGTGCGCTTTGACACCTCTACGACCACATATGATGTTTTGCTGTATCCCCTGCTCGAGCGTGCAAACATGTCCGAGATCGAGGTGCACAACAAAAACGGCTCCTTTCGATTTATCAAGGTCATTATTAAAGACGCAGATACCGGAGAGGAGAGCACGAAATTTATCATTGAGGGCAGAGAGGATCTGTCTGTTGACCAGACCATTCTTTTTGCCACGCTGGTGTACTGCACGGGCAGAACGCAGACCATGCTGCGCCTTGACACCAACCGCGTAAAAGAGCTTGGCTACGCCGAATACGGGCTTCCCGAGGATCCGAACGACGCTACACAGTATTTTGTGGTAACCGCGATTGATGGCACCAAGCATAAGGTGATCATCGGCGACGAGATCCCCTCGGGCGACGGTTATTTTGTGCGCTATGCGGGACGTGATGCGGTTTATGTGCTCAGCGAGCTGACCGCCAGTGACTACAACGGCACCTATGCTGACGCTCTCTTTGGCAGAGTGGAGGATTATGTGATCCCCCCCTCCGCCTCACACAACATGGAATCGAGCAACTATTTTGATGTGACCGATTTTAAGCTGTACGAAAACGGCAACAGCACGCCCCTTATCGGCTTTTCCTACAGCGGCTCGATCGACAAGCGACAAAACACCTTTTACTCCAGTATCCCCTATGTTGCCGACGGCGGTCTTGCGGGATACTCGATCAACTCCTACAGCGTTGACAGATGTCTTTATGCGCTTTACACTTGGACACCCGATTTTGTGGTAAAGCTGGGTAGCACGCAAAGCATGGCAGAGGAGGATCTCAATGAATGGCTCAAGCCCTATGGACTTGATGTGGATTCCTATGCATACCAGCTCACCTTTACCTTTAACCTTGACCGCACCTATAACGCGAGCACAGGTAAGGATGTGATCAACAAGGCCGATCAGGAAAAGCACATTGTGCTGATCAGCCATAAACAGACCGAGGGCGAGTATGCCGGTTACTATCTCCTTTACAACATCTGCTATACTTACGATGAGAAGACCAAGGACTTTACCGCTATAGAAGAGGGCTATAACATGGTCATAGCACTGGATGAGGAGCAGCTCGGCTTCCTCTTCTACACCACCGAGGATTGGATCTCCGACGATCTCTTTACGGGGCACATTGCCTACATGGAGGAAATGTCCATCAAGATCGCAGGCGGCATGGCAGACCAGTATCCGAACGGCTATCAGGAAACCTTTATCCTCGACAATTCCGCAACCCTGAAGGCACTGGCAGAGAACTCCTCGATCTCCTCTCAGATCTCAGCAGACCAGGTGGTGGTCCGCGATACGGCGGGCAAGGTGCTCAACACCACGCAATTTAAAAACTTCTACGCCTCGCTTCTTTATACCGCATGCTCCGGCTATTCCTCGCTTTCCGATGCGCAAAAGCAGGCGCATATCGATTCCGGCACGGAGGGCGCCACCTTGGTGATCAAGATCAAATATGTGCTGCGTGAGCTGAACGAGGAAACGGGCTATTACGAGGAAACGGGCGAGGTGATAGAACGCGAATACTGCTTCTATCAAAACCTCGCATATCCGCGCCAATACTACACGACTATCAACGGCGTCGGCGACTTCTTCACAGTTTCCTCCCGTATCAAAAAGGTGATCAATGACATTATGAAGCTTTACGGCACGCCCGAGACCGATCCCATTGATTACGGTAGTCTCAATTGATATAAAATTCCCGCACGTTCTTTTGAACATGCGGGAATTTTCGCGTTTGCCCCAAGGCGGCATGGCGTGCCACCGAAAAATATCCAATTTAAATCGGGCACCGCAGATCTATTGTATTCCCCCAAAAAAAGCCATAGTCGAGGGCAAATGAATAATTCCGCACCTGCAAGCAAAAATAATTGTATCAAGCCTGTGCGAAGGAGCTTTACCGTATGCGTGATTATTTTTGCGGATGGTATTTCAAGTGTCAATCCGAAGGGAAAACGCTGGCGATCATTCCCACCGAGCACCAATCGGGGAATACCCCCTCCTGCTCCCTACAGATCATTACCGACGAGGGGGCTTGGAATATTCCCTTCCCACATGAGCAATATCATCGGCAAAGGGGCGAGCTGCGGATCCTGATCGGAGACAACCGATTTGACAGCTCGGGCATGGAGCTGTGCGTGCGCACGTCCCAACTCACCGCCACGGGCGCCGTGCGCTTTGGTCCGCTTTGCCCCATTAAATACGATATTATGGGGCCTTTTCGGTATATACCGTTTATGGAATGCCGACACAGCGTGCGGAGCATGCAGCACCGCGTAACGGGTGAGATTTGCATCAACGGCATGCGCTATCTCTTTCAAAACGGCATAGGGTATATCGAGGGCGACCGCGGATATTCCTTCCCACGCGAATATCTGTGGACACATTGCTTTTTTGAAGAGGGATCACTGATGCTCAGCGTGGCGGATATCCCGCTCGGAGCCCTTCACTTTACCGGCATCATCGGTGTGATCCGCTGGCGCGGCAAGGAAACCCGCTTGGCAACTTATCTTGGTGCAAGGGTTGAAAAGATTGAAAATGGAGAGATCGTTATCCGCCAAGGCAATCACATTTTCACCGCAAGGCTGATCGAAAAGCACACGCATCCCTTGCTTGCCCCCGTGGGCGGCAGCATGAGCCGCACGATCCATGAAAGTGCAGCTTGCCGTGCCGCTTATCGATTACAGGAGCGCACACACACGCTTTTTGCCTTTGAAAGCACGATGGCATCCTTTGAATACGAATATTCGCGTTGAGGACCTCTTGCCTTTGCATGAGCACGCAAGGCAGATCATTTTTGTGGCTGCAATAGCCAAAGGGAGCCGTACATATACGGCTCCCTTATTATGATGCTTATTTAAAGTTCTATCCTGTTTGTGCCATCCTTTGTGACATAGTGTGTTTTCACACCGAGAATATCCATCCATTTGCGCGTTACGGTGGTGCCGTACATGCGCTCGCGCTGCATGTCGCGCAGGCGCTTACGGTTTTCGAGATACTTGGGGATCTCGGGCTCGTTATAAAGCCAATCGGCACAGCACCACATGCAAGCCTCCGGCATGACGGCGGCATACACCTCCATACCCACATTCATATGCCCGTGGTGCGCCATTTGCACGATATCTGCCTTCAGCAGATGGCGCGATTCCTCATACAGTACATCGCCCCCCTCGGGACCGAGGTCGCCGAGGAACAAAACCTTTTTGTTTGGCGTGGTCAGCATAAACACCAGCGAGGCATCGTTCATCAAATTGGAATACAGCCCATCGTGATAGGTAAAAAGAAAATCTATCCTGCACTCGTCCACGGTAATTGATTCACCCTGCGTTACGATATGTGCCCTCTCCCCCAGCATCGGCTCGATCTCAAGAAATGAGGGCAGCGTCCCATTTAGCTCCGTGTGAAAATACTTTTGATCGGGCACATAGGTTTTGTCCTTCAGCTCGTGATACGGCGGGAAATGATAATAGACCTTTTCAATATCAAAATCCGCGCCGCCGTTTTGCTTAAACTCATGCACAAAGCCGCTGATATGGTCAACATGTGGGTGCGTGAGGATCCACGCGGCAATATGTCTGCCGCCGATATATTCCTTCAAAAGGGGCATATCCTCCGCCCTGCCGCCATCGATCACGATCACGTTGTTTTGCTTGGTGACCAGCACAAACGCCATCATGTATTGGCTTGTTTCGGTCAATTGATACAGTATAGTTTGCTTGCTCATAGCCTTTTCCTTTATCGTGTCAAAAAATTCTTGATCTCCTCGAGACGGCGGGTAGCGATAGCGCGCCCCATTTGGTAAACAGCCTCCAGCTTTTGGGGGTCATGCGTCACGCGCTTGATCGGGAGCTTATCCTCGGGTCGGATCACCAAAATCTCTCCACGTCTCTCCTTTTCGACAATCAGATCAAGCGTTTCGTTATAAAACTCATGGCGGGTCGCCATGGCATGCACGGCATTGGGGTAGCCACGGAGCGTCATTTTCAAGGCGGGCTTAAAGGGAAATTTCTTTTTGCGGTATCCCCTCTCATTGGTCAGTATCACAATATTGCGGTCATAGCCAAGCGACTCAAAATAGGCAAGCGGAATGGAGTCCGCCATGGCACCATCGAGATACTTGCCCCCATCAAGCTCCACCACGCGGGAAACAAAGGGCATGGAGGAGGAGGCGCGGATCCAGTCAACGGTCTCGGTGCTCTTGGCACTCTCACAGCGGTGATAGACCGCCTTGCCGGTCGTGACATCGGTTGCCACCACGTAAAATTCCATGGGCGAGGCATCAAAGGCATCGGCATCGAAAATATCCAATTTGAAGGGCAGCTCACGGTAGCAAAAATCCACGCCGTAAATATCCCCCGTCTTGAGCAGCGAGCGCACGCTGCAATAACGCTTGTCGCGACAGTATTTTACATTGTATCGCAGCGTTCTGCCGATCTGCCCCGATTTGTAATTGCAACCAAACGCCGCACCTGCCGACACGCCGATGGCACCGTCAAATTCGATACCGTTCTCCATCATCACATCGAGCACGCCCGCGGTAAACAGCCCACGCATGGCGCCGCCCTCTAAAATCAAGCCTTTTTTCATTGCCCACGCCTTTCTTTTCTTCTTGTAGCTACCCTTGCATGCTTATCACGGCACGACCTCACCTAAAAACACATAGTATAATATCGCCCAAAAAGCCCTTATATTCCTGCACGCGGATATATTCCCCAACCTCTATTGTATTATCCCCATCAAACCATATCACCCGATAATCGTGCAAGGATACGCTACACTCCTCGCCATGAGGATTGATAAAGGAGGCAGTTCCGCCCGTTTTGTAACCATAAACCTCCTGCACTTTGACATCATACCCACCCAACAGCTCTCCGGAAGAGTCATTGATACTAAAACATGTGTCAAAAGATACCACCGCAAAAAGAAGCCCTATAATACAAGATGCCAGCAGCCTTGCCCACGGTCCCCTATCGGTTTCCTTTCGATAAGAAAAAACAATATGCAGACCGGTACACCCGCTGCCAGTATACCATAAATATGAAAAAAGGAACGAGGACAGAAAAAACCATATACCAGTGCGCACGCGATCGCCCAAACGGCGCAGATCGCATACGGAATGATCTTTTTCTTCACTTTGCCACCCCTTCTACAGTTTCATATCCACATTTTAACATATTTTTCCTGCTTGCGCAATACCCCCCCTTCCTTTTTGGAATTTTTGGGTGGAGTGTGTGAATTCGTTTTTGCCGCAGCAAAAACGAAGAGCGAGGGGAGGTCCTTTTACAAAAGGATCTCCCCTCGCTCCTTATCGTTTGCTATCTGTAATACACATAATGTACGATCACGGTGCGAACCTTGCCGCCATGCTCAAGATCGGGCGCGGTGATCACCACGCCGTCCTTTGACATCAGCTCTGCCGCCTCCATATCCACGATCTTACAGCGCATCAACACGTCAAACGAGGCGTATACCAGCAGCTCATCATCCTTGATATTGAGCGAGCCCGATTTGCCGATGACCTCATCAACATTATCGATGCGCTCGCTTACATATTTTACATGATGCCCGCAAATGCGCCTTGCCATATCCCACTTGTAGCGTGGGCTGTTGGGATTTTTACTTTTTGTGAAGTGCTCGATCACGCGACGAAACATGCTTCAGCCTCCAAATATAAACTTCTCCCTCGCGGAGCGTGACGTTACCGTCATAGCGCTTTCCGGAAAGCAGGTCGGTAGCGGTGCGCGGGAGCGACACGGAAAACGGCTCCTTGCCGCAATTTGCCGCCACAATGATATGTCCTTTGGCGTTCTTGCGCGAGAATGCAAGCGCATGCGAAGCCTCTGCCACAAGCTCAAATTCACCGTCGGCAAAAACGGCGTTCTCCCGCCTGATCTTACCAAGCTTTTTGTAATAAGCAACCAGCGTCTTGTCCTCACGCCCCCAAGGATAGGGACGGCGGCAGAACGGATCGTGATACCCCTCCATGCCCGCCTCGTCTCCGTAAAAGACCGAAGGCACGCCAAATACGGTAAACTGCAGTGCCGCAGCAATACGCAGACGTGCCGCAGCGGTGGCGCGCTCCTCCTTTGTCATGCGCATAACGCGCAGCTCGGCATTGGTAAAGCGCCCATCATCGGGCTTGCCGCCAAGGGTGGTGAGAATACGCTCGGTATCGTGCGTGGAGAGAATGTTCATCAGGCTGTGGCAAACGGCTTCGGGATAGGAGCCCCACAGCTCACGCAAAACGGCTGCAAGCGCTGCGGCATCCCCGTCACGCACAAAGGAAATAAGACCCCTTCGCAGGGGGTAATTCATCACACTGTCGAGCTGCGCCCCCTCAAAATAGCGGCGGCGCTTGCCATAAGCGATCTTATCTGCGGCGTTCTCCCATACCTCACCAAGCACCACACCGCAGCCATTGGTAGCGTTTTTTACGCGCAGGCGCAGATCGTCAAGAAAGGCGTTGGGGAGCTCGTCTGCCACGTCAAGGCGCCAGCCCATAATGCCCGCCTTCGTATAGGTATCCACGATACCGCCCTCGCCCACGAAATATTCGTGCACGGCAGGCTGTGAAAGATTGAGCTTGGGCAGGATCGGGATATCCCACCAGCACTCGTATTTATCGGGATACTTTTTGAAGTAAAACCAGTTATGGTACGGCGAGCTGGGCAGGTTGTATGCGCCCTTGCCGCCGTAGGTGCTGTAACGGTCAAAATAACGGCTGTTATCACCCGTGTGGTTAAACACGCCGTCTATCATAATACCAATGCCGCGCTCCCTTGCAGCGGCAATCAATGCATCCAGCGCTTCCCTGCCGCCAAATTGGGGATCGACGGTCTCGTAATCGCCCGTATCGTACTTGTGGTTGGAAACCGATTTGAAGATGGGCGAGAGGTAAATGACGCCAACGCCCATTTCGGCAAGATAATCAAGCTTATCGATAATGCCCCACAGCGTGCCGCCAAAAAACTCGTTATTGGCAACAGGCGCGCCGGGATAGGCACCAAACTGCTCGATCTCCTCGTGCCAATTTTCGTGATACACCGCGCTGCTCGGACGCTCGCCGCCGCGGGGAGCAAAGCGATCCACAAAAATATGATACATGGTCTTACCGTGAAACCACGCGGGCGTGGTAAACTCGTTTTCCGAGACCAAAAGCCGAAAACGCCCTCGGCTGCTTTTGCCGAGCGCGAAGGTCACATTATCCTCGCGCGTATCGGTAAACAGCGTATCCGCGCCGCGCAGGAACAAAAATTCATAATAAAAAAGCCCGTGCGTGTGGGGAGCACAGAGTGCGGCAAGCGGAAGCGAGAGACGGTAGGTATCGATCCCCTCCTCGGTGCCGATAAAGGCAAAGGGATGATCACGATCCGCACCGCCGTCGGGCGCGATGCGCAGCACCACGCCCGCGGCTCCCATTTGGCGCGGCACCTCTGCCGTGAACACCAAGGTGTCACGGCAGAAAAATGCCCCACGCATGGTAGCATCCCTGCCGGCAACCTGCTTTAGAAGGCGCGGCATGGGAAATTCAAGCGGTTTTTTTGTCAGCATTATTTTTTCTTCTCGGCAGGCAGGCGCTTGAGATTCCAAATATCTCTTGCGTAATCGTTGATACTGCGGTCAGCGGCAAAGAAGCCTGCACCCGCAATGTTTGCAAGAGACATGCGGTTCCAGCGAGTCTTATCCGCATAGGCGTCGAGCGCTGCGATGTGTGCCTGACGGTAGGACTCGAAATCGGCAAGGCAGAGGTAGGGATCTGCTACGCCGGGACCTGCCAGCAGATAGGTGGCAATATCCGAGAAGTTTTCACCCGCAAAGCCGACATTGAGGTAGTTGACAATGCGCGAAAGGCGCTCGTTTTGCGCATAGTAGAGTGCCGAGTTGTAGCCCTTGTTCCAGAGCTCGCTGACCTCGGAGGCGGTAAGACCGAAGATGAACATGTTTTCGGGACCCGTTGCCGCCTGCATCTCGACGTTTGCACCGTCAAGCGTGCCAATGGTAAGCGCGCCATTGATCATCAGCTTCATGCAGCCCGTGCCGCTTGCCTCCTTGCCCGCCATGGAGATCTGCTCACTGATCTCGGCAGAGGGGATGAGTGCCTCAGCGGTGCTGACGTTGTAATCCTCAAGGAATACCACGCGCAGCTTTGCAGCGATCTGCGGATGCTGCTCGATATCCTTTGCAATCATGCAAAGCAGCTTAATGATACGCTTCGCCATCGCGTAGCCGGGCGCTGCCTTTGCACCGAAGATAAAGGTCTGGGGCTGGATATCCAAATTGGGGTTCTCCTTGAGATCCAGGTAGAGACCGATAATATTCAGGGCATTGAGAAGCTGGCGCTTGTACTCATGCAGACGCTTGATCTGTACATCGAAGATCGAGTTGGTATCGAGCACGATGCCGGTTTTTTTCTGCAGCATCTTGGCAAATTTCACCTTATTGTTGTGCTTGATCTCAGCGAGCTTTTCAAGAACGGCAGCATCATCCGCAAACTTGAGGAAATCAGCAAGACACTCGGGCTCGTGACGGTAATTTTCACCAATGCAATCGTCAAGCAGGGCGGCGAGCTCGGGGTTGGAGTAGACCAGCCAGCGACGGTGTGCAATACCGTTGGTAACATTCGTAAAGCGATCGGGATACATGCGGTAGAAATCTCTGAACACGGTATCCACCAGAATATCGGAGTGGAGCTTTGACACGCCGTTTATCTTGTGCGAGCCGATGACCGAAAGATTTGCCATGCGCACCTGACCGTAAGCAATCACGCTGAGCGCAGAAATGCGGTTCCAGTTGCCGGGGAAATGATTCCATGCCTCCTTGCAGAAGCGCTCGTTGATCTCTTTGACGATCATGTGGATACGCGGAAGCTTGAGGGCAAAGAGATCCTCGTTCCAGGTCTCCAGCGCCTCGGGCATAACGGTGTGGTTGGTGTAGGATACCGTACGGCTGACGATATCCCAAGCCTTATCCCAGGAGAAGCAGTAATCGTCAATCAGGATACGCATCAGCTCGGGAATGCAGAGCGCGGGGTGCGTATCATTGATATGGATCGAAGCCTTCTCGGGCAGGTTATCAAGATTGCCGTAGACCGCCATGTGATCACGGATAATGCTTTGACAGGAGGCAGAAACCAAGAAGTATTGCTGCGTTAAGCGCAAAAGCTTACCCTCGGTATGGTTATCGGAGGGGTAAAGAACCTTGGTAATAATGTCGGCATTGTTGGTCTCCTCCATGGCGCGGGTGTACTGACCCTGCGAGAAAAGACCCATGTTGAACTTACTGACGGGACGTGCCTTCCAGAGGCGAAGCTGGGATACCGCATCACTGTCGGCACCCGAGATCATCATATCATAGGGGACAGCCTCATATTCCTCACCGCCCTCATAGCTGATCTCCAGCTTGCCGTTTTTCCATTCCTCCTTGACGTGACCGCCGAAATGCACCTTATAGACACGGTCGGCACGGGGGGCGAGCCAAACCTCACCGCCCGGCAGCCAAGCATCGGGCAGCTCGATCTGCATACCGTCTACGATCATCTGCTTGAAAAGGCCGTACTCGTAGCAAAGCGAAAAGCCAGTTGCGGGATAATCAAGCGAGGAGAGCGAATCCATAAAGCAGGCGGCAAGGCGACCAAGACCGCCGTTGCCAAGGCCCGCATCGGGCTCGCACTCGTAAAGGTCGTCAAGATCGGCACCAAGCGTTTTCAACGCCTTACGGTAGTTTTCCTGCAAGCCGAGGTTGCACAGGTTGGTCTTAAGAGATCTGCCAAGCAAAAATTCCATGCACATGTAATACACGCGCTTGGCGCCTTCCTCGTTTACTCTGTTTTTAAAGTTACTGCGCTTTTCTGCAAGGATATCCTTGATGGTGAGTGCAGATGCTTTATAGAGCTGCTCGCGGGTCGCCTCCTTAGCGATGACGCCAAAATGGCGGGAAAGCTTTTCTTCAATGTTCTTTTTTACTTCTTTTGCGTTAGGGGTGTAATTCATCTTGGGGGTTCCTCCGGATCATGCGTTAATATTATCGTACATTTCAAGGTAGTCACGTGCGGCTGCTGCCCACGAGAAATCGGTTCTCATAATTTTACCGATCAGCTTATCGCGTTTTTCCTCATTGCGCCAAAGGGCAATGGCGGCATTGGTGCGCTCATAGAGCTCTGCACCGCTGTAATTGGCAAAGGTGAAGCCGTTGCCGTGGATCTTTTTGCCCTCTTCCCAATAGCCCTTGATCGAGTCGTAAAGACCGCCTGTTTCGCGCACCACGGGAATGGCGCCGTAGCGAGAGGCGATCATTTGCGAGAGGCCGCAGGGCTCGGATTTCGAGGGCATTAAGAAGATATCACAAGCGGCATAAATCTGCTTGGCAAGGTCGCGGTCATATTTTAAGAGCACACACACCTTATTCGGGAAACAACGGGCAAGCTCGCTGAAGTAATGCTCAAAGCTCGCTTCGCCGCAGCCGAGCACTACCAATTGTATGTCACTTTCGCCAATAAGTTTACCGAGGATCTCGGTCATGATATCAAGACCCTTGTGTGCCACCAGGCGGGTGATCACGGCAAGCATCGGCACATCACGGCGCACGGGCAGCCCCAGCCCCGCTTGCAGGGCAAGCTTGTTTTCAGCCTTTTTCTCGCGCGTGCGCCAGTTGTAGCGCACAGAAATGGCGGGATCCTGACCGGGATTATAGTACTTATAGTCTATACCGTTCAAAATACCGCACAGCTTGTGGCGGTTTTGGCGCAGAATGCCGTCAAGCCCTCTGCCAAACGAGGGGGTACAGATCTCCTCGGCGTAACGCGGGCTCACGGTGCTGACGATATCGGCAGACATGATCGCCGCCTTCATCAGGTTGATGCAACCGCCGAAATCCATCAGCTCGTACTGCTCAAATCCAAGCCCGAACACGTCACCGAGGATGCCGAAGTTGTACTGCCCCTGATACTCAATGTTATGAATGGTAAATACCGAACGGATATTTTCATAGCCTGCCTTGCTGCGATAGAGGCAGTTGAGATAAACCACCGAGAGCGCCGCCTGCCAGTCGTGTGCGTGCAGAACATCGGGATAAAAATCAAGCTTTTCGAGCGCCTCCATCACAGCCATGGAGAAGTAAGCAAAGCGCTCACCGTCGTCAAAGCTGCCGTAAAGCGAATCACGCTTGAAGTAATACTCGTTATCCACAAAATAATAGGTCACGCCGTCCTTTTGTAGCGACTTGATGCCGCAGTATACTTGACGCCACGCGAGATTTACGGTAAAGACCGCCTCGGTCTTCATTTTGGCGCGCCATTCCTCTTTTATTTGACCGTAAAGAGGCATAATGACACGAACATCGGCCCCTTCGGCAGCAAGTGCCGCAGGGAGAGATCCCAGCACATCGCCAAGCCCCCCCGTTGCGGCAAAGGGCATAGCCTCAGCGCCTACGAATAAAATTTTTTTCATATTGTCTCCTAATTATAAATTGTCAGCTTTTTGCAAAACTTTG
>CAZOWH010000016.1:0-903 GCA_964583425.1 uncultured Lachnospiraceae bacterium | reverse complement strand
GAGAAGAATTTGCCTCGCAAATTCTTCCAAGAGCGGTCTCCTTGTACGCAATTATTAATACCAGCCTTTGCATAGCTTTGGAGAAGAATTTGCCTCGCAAATTCTTCCAAGAGCGGTCTCCTTGTACGCAATTATCTTACTCCGCTCTATTAGACCATGATGTCCTTACCGATGTAGAAGGGCATACTTTCACAGCCGCAAAGCTCGCGACCGTCACGAACGGTTACGTTTTTATCGGTGATCACGCAGGAAAGGCGCACGTTATTACCCGTTACGGTATCCTGCATCAGGATCGAATTTTTCACAACCGTTCCCTTGCCTACCTTGACACCGCGGAACAGGATCGAATTTTCAACCGTACCCTCGATCACACAGCCATCCGCGATCATCGAGCCCGACACCTTGGCATCTGCCGTGAAGCGCGTGGGCACAGAGTTGCGTACCTTGGTGAAGATGGGCTGGTTGCGGCGATAGAAGAGGTTAACGCGGTTGACGGGATCAAGCAGGCGCACGGAGCAACGGAAGTAGCTTTCAAGCGAATTGATGCGCGCAAAAAATCCGTCATACTCATGTGCGTAAAACTTGTCTCTTGCCAGATTGCGGATGATCACATCCTTGTAAAAGCTCTTGTCGCCGTGCGAGATCGCTTCGGTCACCACGCGCTTGAGGTAGGTGCGGTTAACGACCCAAATATCGGCACAGATTTTGACCTTGCCCTCCTCGCCGCTGTACTCTGCCATATCGATCACGCGCCCCGTTTCATCGACCACGGGCACCTCGGAATGGCTGTCAAGCACCTGATTGGCTGTATCCACGGTAGTGGTAATGATGGTAAAATCGGCACCGCGCTCCTCGTGCACCTTCATTACCGCGGCGATATCCACATTACAGATCACGTCACAG
>CAZOWH010000015.1:2515-19728 GCA_964583425.1 uncultured Lachnospiraceae bacterium | reverse complement strand
TATCCATTTCAATACGCATGAGCCGATCATCCCCGTCACACGGGAGGAGTTGGAGACACATATTGCCGAAAGCGAGGAAATCTTAGAGCAGAGCGTGACCTCTCCCGTTGCGAAATACGGCACGGCGGAGCGCTATATTTTTTTAACACAGCAAACCGACATGCAGGCACGTGAAAAGGAAATTGCGGCATACCTGCAGGCGATTGTGGAGGCGTTTCACAAGGATGGCTATTACAGCCGCCTGACCCTTTCGGCACGCGCGCTTGAGCTGCTGGCGCGCCTTGGCAAAAGCGCCATGACCGAGTTCCGCCGCCACAACCTGCAAACGGCGGGCAGCTATCCCGCGCAGCTGAAAAAGGCACTGTTTTACATCAACAAGAATTACAAGCAAAAGATCACCACCGAGGCACTCTCCGAGTATTGCGGCATTTCTCCCCAGCATCTCATTCGCCTGTTTCGCAAGCACCTTGGCACAACGCCAATCCGATTTATTAACAAAAACAAGATCTTTCACGCCATTGAAATGCTGCGTACTACCGAGCTTTCGGTGAAGGAGATCGCCTACGAGCTCGGCTTTGACGACCCCAATTATTTCAGCCGTTTATTTAAAAAAGAAGAAAAAATGTCGCCCTGCGACACGCGCCTGCGCATTCGCAATTTCCACAATTTAAACATTCCAAGCCCCGCAGAGGAGCAATAACACCGAAAGGAATTTCTATGAAACAGCTGTTACCCGTAAAGCTATCCCCCGCCTTTAAGGATTACCTTTGGGGGGGCAACAAATTAAAAACCGATTTTGGCAAAAAGACCGACCTCCTGCCCCTCGCCGAAAGCTGGGAGCTCTCGGCGCACCGTGACGGTGAGAGCTCCGTTTCGGGCGGCGGATTTGATGGGCTCCCTCTTACCGCTTATCTGGAAAGGATCGGCAAGGCGGCGCTCGGCACCGCTGCCGCACGCTTTGACTACTTCCCCGTGCTCATCAAATTTATAGATGCCAAGGGTGACCTTTCGGTGCAGGTACACCCCGATGATGCCTACGCCCTGAAAAACGAGGGCGAATACGGCAAGACCGAAATGTGGTATATCCTTGACTGCGAGGAGGGCGCGGCGCTGTATTACGGATTTTCGCGCGATATCACAAAGGAAGAATATAAAAGAGCGATCGAGACCAACACCCTGACCGATATCCTCAACCGTGTGCCCGTAAAGCGCGGAGACGTATTCTTTATCCCCGCGGGCACGGTGCATGCGATCGGCGCGGGTATCGTGATCTGTGAGATCCAGCAAAGCTCCAACACCACCTACCGCGTATACGACTACGGCAGGCGCGACAAAAACGGCAACACGCGCCCCCTGCATATCGAAAAGGCGTTGGAGGTCTCCACGCTCACAAGCTCCCCTGCTATCACCAACACCCCCGACGGGCAGGATGTGCTGCTTGCCGCTTGCCCCTACTTTACCGTGCGCCGCCTGCGCATTGACGGTGTGGCAAGCTATGAAAGCGATACCGCTTCCTTCCGCTCGCTGATCGTAACCGAGGGGTGCGGTAAGCTTACCATGCACGGCGAGGCCCTTGCCTTTGGGAAGGGTGACAGCATCTTCATCCCCGCGCAAAACGACACGTTTACCTTAGCAGGCAGCTGCGAGCTGATCCTGACTCATATTTAAAAAGGAGAATACATATGTACATCGGAATTGACCTTGGCGGTACCAACATTGCCGTAGGACTGGTAGACGAAAACGGCAAGATCCTTGCCACCGACAGCACCCCCACCAAGAAGGAGCGTGCTTACACCGAGATCGTTGCCGACATGGCAGCGCTTGCCAAAAAGGTGGTAGCGGCCGGCGGCGCCGACATGAAGGATATCAAGGCAGTGGGCATCGGCTGCCCCGGCACCATTGATACAAGGAACGGCATGGTGGTATACGCCAACAATCTCAAAATGGATCACGCACCCGTGGCGGCGGAATTCAGAAAGCACCTTGACCTCCCCGTGGTGCTGGAAAACGATGCCAACGCGGCAGCGTTTGGTGAATATGCCGTAACCGCGCGAGATGCCGACAGCTTTGTGTTTATGACGCTTGGCACGGGTGTGGGCGGCGGCATTGTGCTGAACGGCAAGCTTTGGCGCGGCTTTAACGGTGCAGGTGGCGAGATCGGTCACACCACCATTGTGGTGGACGGCGAGCCCTGCACCTGCGGCATGCGCGGCTGCCTTGAGAGCTATGCCTCCGTGACGGCGTTGATCAATCAGACCAAGGCAAAAATGGCGGCATGCCCCGACTCCCTGATGCACAAGTGGGCAGCAGAAAAGGGCAAGGTTTCGGGCAGAACGGCGTTTGAATGCGCCAAGGCGGGCGATGCGACGGCAACCGAGGTGCGCGACCGTTATATCCGCTACGTGGCGGAGGGGGTAAATAACCTCATCAACATTCTCCAGCCCGAGGTGCTTGCTATCGGCGGCGGCATCAGCCGTGAGGGCGACACACTCCTTGCCCCCATCAAGAAATTTGTAGCCGAGAACAATTACAACAAATATATGCAAGCCACCGATATCCGTATTGCCACACTTTTTAATGACGCAGGCATCATCGGTGCCGCTATGGCAGCCATGGTGGAGCAAGCGTAAAAAGCAAGCATGCGTTAATTTTACAATCAAATTCCCAAGCAAAATTAAACAGGCACGGCACAATTCTTTGAATTGTGCCGTGCCTGTTTTGTGTCATAACGGTGATATTAAAAGAAGCGCTGCGGTATATTGGCGCGGCGGCGTTACCGTAAGACCGCTCTCCGAGCAGGAGAGAACGACATCGCTCGCTGCGAGATACAGCACCCGCACCTCGCCCTTGATGGGGAGATATACCCGATCCTCGTTTGCATCGAGCCGCCAGACTGCCAATAGCGTGCGGTCGGCACAGCACAGCCCCATGGATATCCACGGTGCCTGCTGACAAGGGAGCCCCAAGGGTCACACAGGGAAGGCCTTGGGAATAAGATCGCGGTAAGTCTTGTAAACGTCAACGCCCTCCTTCACCAGCGCAAACGCCTCCTCGGAGAGCTCGGTGATCTTCCCCGACAAATGAATGCGTTGGAGCAAAGCGTTGATCATATTGAAGGCAACGGCATCCGCGTTCCCGATGGGACAAGACCAAATTGCCGCCTGCTCGGGCAGAACGGCAGTGGGTGCGCCCGCTGCAATGGGCGCGTTTCTGATATAGTTTGTCTGATCGCTGACGGATTGCAGATGTGAGCGCGAGAGCATTGCGTAATCCATACGCATACTTCCGCTGCTGCAATTTTCCCAAACGAGTGTGGGATATTTGACACAAACTCATCAAGCCATTCCAAATATGCACGGTTGTGCTGTAAAAGTCCGTCTCCAAAACTGTCGGCATCTATCTCGGTACCATCACCGCCATCAATATTGTAATCCATTTTGATATAGCCCACACCGTATTCCCGCACCACGCGGTCCAGCACGGCATTGGCGTGCGCGCGCACCCGCGGATGGAGGAAATCCAAATGGTAGCGACCGTGATCGACCACGCGCTTGCCGTACCGCATGAAGACCCCCACGTGGCGACCAAGGGGCAATGAATGCCCATGACCTCGATCTCGAGCCAAATGCCGGGGATCATCCCCCGCTCGCGAATGTAGGCAAACACACGCTTGATATTGGGGAAACTGCGCTTGCGGGGCTGCCACTCTCCAACGATCTCCCACCAACCGCCATCGGCATACCAGCCCGCATCAATGCAATAATATTCAGCCCCCGCCTCGGCTGCCTTGTCGATCATGGGGTATTCCCGCTCCTCGGTGGGATCACCGCCAAGTCAGTTCATATAATCGTTAAAAATGACAGGGAGTGCTACGTTTTCGGCACTGTTTTGGAAGATTGCACGGCGATACGAGGTCATTTCGCGCACGACTCCCTCAAAATTCTCGGCAAGCGAGAGCGCAACGGGCACGCTTTCAAAGCGCTCGCCCGGCTTCAGCTCCCTACACCATTGATGCTCCTGCTCATTGGGACCGCCAAGCTTTACATAAAGCATTTTATCGATCTCGCTCAGCTCCCATTGCCAAGAGCCGTTATGCTCGATCTGCCAAAGCCAACAGCGGCGGGTATCCTCATTGCACACAAAGCCCATGGGCAAATACTCCTTACAGGACCACGTACCCGTATTGGAGAAGGACAAGCGCTTGCTCGAAAAGGAGGAAATACGGTCAAGCCCAAGCTGAGGCAGCGTATACCCCCCATTTGCCTCGCGATACCAGCCGTTATGCGGAATGCCAACAAGAATGCGCTGATCGGCGCCGAGCGTGATCGCATCGTCAAGACCTGTATAGGCAAAGGAGAAAACGTATTCAAGCCCCACGGGCACGGTACCGATATTTTCCACCTTTGTCCACGCACGAACGGTGTTGATGCGGGTGAAAATATCGTAATTGACCGTCACATGCATTCGTCCGTCGGTTAGCAAAATCGACACACGCCTGCCATTTTCGACAACGGTATCGGTGTGAGAGACATAATGCAGCGCATAGCTACCGTAGCTGCCAGTGTGCTTACCGCCGTGGTGATCATCGGCATTTTCGCCGCTGATATGCACCTCGGCAAGCGGACACCATCTCGCCTTTTTCACGCGTGCATCGATACACTGACCGTAGTCGAATTACTTTAGCAGCGCGTGATCGTTTTCCTCTACCTCTACCACAAGCGTCAGCTTGTCCGATGAAAAATCCAAGATCATGGCCTTGTCCTCCTTCGGGATATTGGATTTATCGTATCACAAACTATATGGAAATACAATATTTTATTGCAAAAATACTACAAAAAAGCCGCCACGAATGCAGTGCATTCGTGACGGCTTTTTTGTTGCGAGCAATTTATTTCCAAAGCTCGCGGTTGATATTGGGGGTCAGCTGTGCCAGCATGCCGCCGTCAACGGTAAGCTCTGCGCCCGTTATGTTCTTGGCAAGCTCGCTTGCAAGGAACCACGCAGCGTTGGCGATATCCTCAAAATCGGCAATATCGTGAATGGGCGTGTAGTTGGGCAGACAGTATTTCGCGTTATTTACGTTATTCTCCCAGCGCTCGGTCTTGATCATACCCGGCAGCACGCAGTTGGAGCGAATGCCGTACTTGCCGAGATCAACGGCAAGCGATTTGGACATGGCAAGAATGGCACTCTTGGAGGAGCAATATGCACAGCGATTTTCAGTCACGCGCAGTGCGGAGTTTGACGTGATAAATACAATGGCACCACTCCCCTTCTCCCGCATGCCCTTCGCCGCCTCCCGTGCCATCATAAAGTTCCAGGCAACATTGATGCGGTAAACGCCCATAAAGTCCTCAATGTCAACGGTAAGGCTCTCCTGACCGATGCCGAGATTGGCGGCGTTGAGGACCAGTGCATCTACGGTGTACCCGTTTGCCTTGATATCGGCAAAAACTGCCGTGACCTCGGCTTGGTCAAAGGCGGTGGTGGCATAGCCCTTGGTATGCACGCCGTAGGTTTCGGCAAGGCGCGACGCAGCCGCCTCTACCTGCTCTCTTTTTCTGCCGCTGAGGAAAACGGTGTACCCGTCCTTAGCGAACCTTTCGGCAATGGCAAAGCCCGTGCCGTAGGCGCCGCCCGTTACGAAAACAGCTTTATTTTCGCTCATATGGCACCTCACCAATCGGCAACGCTGCCGTCCTCAAAGTAAAGACGCGGCGTTGTCCATTTTCCGTCGTAGATCTTATCCTGCAATGCTTCCTCGTCAAGCTCAACACCAAGACCCGGCTTGGTGGGCACATCGATATAACCGTTTTTGATGACAAACGGCTCCTTGATATAACCAACGCCGAGATCGGACTTGTCGGGATTGCCGGGGTGCTCCTGCGCGAGAAAGTTGGGTATACAGGCATCGAGCTGGAGGCAGGAGGCAAGCGAGATGGGACCGAGCGGGTTGTGAGGCGCGAGCGTGCCGAAGTAAAGCTCTGCCATGGTGGCGATCTTTCTGCCCTCAAAAATACCGCCGCAATGGCAGATATCGGGCTGTACCACGGCGACCGCCTGCTTTTCCAGCAGCTCACGGTACTGCCATTTGCCAAACAGGCGCTCACCCGCGGCGATCGGGATCGAGGTGGAGCGCGCAATGTTCACCATGCAATCTACGTTTTCGGGCAAGCACGGCTCCTCAATGAAAAAGGGCATATAGGGCTTCAGCTCCTCGCAAAGGCGCACAGCCATGGCGGGGCTAACGCGCCCATGGAAGTCGATGGCAAGGTCAACGCCCATACCGATTTTTTCACGCACGGCAGCAAAGCGCTCGACGTGCTTTTTGGTATTTTCGGGGCTGTCAATGGTTTTAATGGGCGGGATAATGGAATATTTCAGCGCAGTGTACCCCTCATCAAGGCGATCCTGCGCAATCCGCAGCATTTCTTCAATGGGAAATTCACCCGCCACGCCCGCGCGCTTCACGTGGGTATACATGCGGATCTTATCGCGGCATTTACCGCCGAGCATCTCCCAAACGGGGCAGTTGTAATACTTGCCCTTGATATCCCACATTGCCTGCTCGATGCCGCTGATAGCGGAGAGCATGAGAGGACCGCCACGGTAAAAGCCGCCGCGATAAAGCGCCTGCATATGGTGCTCGATCTCGCGCGGATCCTTGCCGATGAGGTAATCCTCAAATTCCCTGACGACCGCCTCGACCGAGGTGCAGTGCCCCTCGAGAACGGGCTCGCCAAGACCTACGATATCCGTGTCGGTATACATTTTCAAAAACATCCAACGCGGCTTTACCTTAATGAGCTCAAGCCTTGTGATCTTCATCGTTTATCTCCTTTTGCAATATAGATTTGTGATTTGTAAATAACGGTTTCGTGAGGCGCAAGTGCTGCAAAGCCGATTTCCTCGCGCGGGAACGGCGCATTTGCCGCATTGGCAAGGCAGGTTTGCGGCTCAAGACAGACATACTCATCTGCATTGCCGTTGTAAATGAGACGGTAGCCAAGCTTTTTGTCTGCCTCATAAACAAGGCTGAGGTTCTTCTTGTCATCGTACACCACCAGGCTTCCCTGCTCACCTGCACGGTAATGGCGGCTGGTGGGTGCCGAGAACGGACTCCATGTTCCCCCCGCCAGCGCCGTACTGACAGCATCAAACGGCGGCTTATTGCCCGTGGGCAGATAATTTTTCATATTGCGCTCATATTCCTCGGCAATGTCGGCAAGCACACGGATATGCTCCCGCCCGCTGCCACAAAAATCGGCAACAAAGGTGGTATGAAACCCGATCATGCAGGGCATATTTTGCGCGGAAAGATTGGTGACGCGCACGGTATGAGAAAGTCCGGTTTCCGCCAAGCGGTAACCGATTTCAACCTCAAACGCATGCGGAAAATCAAGATACGGTGCCGCCTCGGTCGCCCGAAACAGGCAGGATACCCGATCTGCTCCCTGCTCCACGATCGCAAACGGCAGCCCGTGCAGCTCGCCGTGTAAATGGCAGCCCGTTGCGGGCTCATTTAAGGGAAAGCGGTATTTTCTGCCCTCAAAGGTAAAGCACGCCCCCGAAATGCGATTGACGGGAAACAGGATCGGCATACCGTAAAGATACGGATTGTCGAGCACGGCGGGGTCTCGCGGCTCACGCAGCAGCGTGGCACCGTGCGCCATATGTCGCAGCGAAATGCAGTTTGCCCCACGCAAGAGGTTGATTTCGGCGCGGTAACCGCCGCCCTCGATCACAGTGATCTTATTCATGCTCTTTTTTGAAATCCTCGTCTGCCGCACGGCAAAAATCCTTGATGAGTGCGATCTCCTTCGGGTCATAGGGGCGGTGGTTGGGGCGGTAAAGATCATGGAACCACTTGGTAAAGTCGTAATCGCAGTGCGGATCGTTTTGATATTTCAGCCAAGAGCCCTCCCACGGCTCGTAGGTCTGGTAAAGTCCCGCTACAAAGCCCCAGTTGTAGCAGCCGATCTTTTCGAGATAAAACAGCGGAAACAGATCAAATACGTTATTGTGGAGGCATCTGCCGAGCCACTCGGTATTCATGAGCGGTCTGCCCTGCTTTTTGAGCTGCTTGATGATCTTCACGTGGTCGGTGTAGGCACCGTAATAGTGGTAGGAAATGATGTCGCAGTTCTCAAGGAGATACGTGTCAATGTCATTGCGGGGCAGCTGCACCGATCCGTTGAGACTCCAAAAGCCCGCTGTTAAGGGCTGAATGGGATCAACCTCGCGCACGATTTCGAAAATGCGCTTCACATAAGGGAAGCTGATCTCCCAGCGGCGGCTGTTGCCTGCCTCGTTGTAGATATCCCAAACGCAGATACGTTCGTCGTTTTTATGTACGGTCACGATCTCACGTACCATCTCATAATAATCCTCTCTCACCGCGGGATCATCGAGATAAAAGTGCGGCGCCGAGCAGGTATGTGCGCCGTGCTGCGAGCGCTTTTTGCCACCGTGATAGCCCCAATCATAGGTCTGCTCGCCAAGCGTGGGCAGCTTCCAATCGGGGTTGTCCTCCTTTGGCGGCATGCAGTCGTTGGCAAGCACCACCATCACACTGATGCCGTATTTGGCGGCAAGCGCAAGATAGCGGTCAAAGCGCTCCATAAAGCTGTCGTGCTCCTCCTTCCACACGGCATATTCCAAAAGCACGCGAATGGTGTTATAGCCGGTCTCCTGCATCAGCGCCAGCTCTGTTTCGGTGGTTTTGAGACGCTCCTCAAAGCCAAGCGCCTGCCATTGGTCAATGCGGTTGGCGCAGTCGGCGCTCATGTAGTTACAGCCGCGCAGCCACGGACGTGCGTTGTACCAGCTCCATATTTTTTCCTTACTCCATCTCATATAAAATCCTCCTGATAGGCTTTTATTATTACTTATAATTTGATTATACTTTCGGGAGGACTTGACCGACAAGCGATTTTACGGTATAATAAGTCCAAAAGGTTAGGTGATGAAATGAAGTACCAAATCGAAAATTTTAAGGGGAGCTATGATTTTCGCAGCAACATACACCACGGATGGCAGATGGAGGCGCATTTGCATGAGTACAGTGAGCTGCTTTACTGCAAAAGGGGCGCGGGGGACGTTTATATCAACGGCAAGCAGCTGCGGCTGTGCGAGGGGCAGCTGGTATGGATCCCACCGAACTACATTCACCAATACGTATGCCCCGATGCCGAGGTGATCTGTGCCGTATTTTCAAATGATATGATCCCTCTGTTTTTTGAAGCGGTGGGCGATAAGCGCTTGACCGTGACCCCCACGGATATGACGCCCCTCTCGGAGATCCTTGAGGGTCTTCACCTTTTGCAAAAGGAAAACCGCCTGCGCATCAGCGGCTACCTAAATTTGATCTGCGATGCGGTGCTTTCTGTCGCGGTGCTGGAGGCACACTGCAAAAACGACGGCATTCTATACCAAAAGGTTATCTCTTATATTTCGACACATTATACCGAGGATATCACGCTGGCAAGCCTCGCCAAGTTGTTCGGATACAATGAAAAATACCTCTCGCACGCGTTGCACACCTTAACCGGCATGCACTTTCGACAGCTGCTGGCACTTTATCGAGTGAATCGCGCCAAGAATCTGCTGCGCACGGCGAGGGAGCGCAGCATTTCGGATATTGCAGCCGATTGCGGCTTTTCGGCATTCAACACCTTTCACCGTGCCTTTAAGGAGGTCACCGGTATGACTCCCACAGTATACAGGCAGGGCTACAGTCAATAAAAATAGGGTGCCTCAAATCCCCAGATTTGAGACACCCTATTTTTTAATCAAACAGCCCCTGTGCCACCTCGAGAATTTTAAATCGAAGCCTATATTTGGTATTGTCGCTATCGGTGATGATGCGGTACTGCTCCTCCGTAAGACCCGCCGAGAGAAAGACCTCCTCCGCCTCTGCCTTTGTGGTAGCGGCGGAAAGGCAAAGGGGCGGAAACAGCACGCACCACCAGTTTTGCCCCGCCGCCTCGCCGATCATCACACGGAGCGAGAGATATTCCCCCGCAGGAAAGGCGAGGCTTTCATACTCACGTGTGGGGTACTCCTCCTCACTGAGGGACACGGCAACCGCATCGTTACTGCCGTTTTTTCGCACGGTCTCCTCTGCTACGGTGCGGATCCGATCGAGGTTTTCCGCAAGAAGCTTTTCCGCCTCGTCACGTGTGTTGGTATCCTTTAACAGCTCACCTGTAGTTGCCAAAACCGCATCACGCACGAGAAGCTTCAAAGCTTGATCACCCGTTTCATCGGAATTGGCAAGCACGTGCAAGCGTATCACGCTATCGTACACCTCGGCTTCACCGTGTATCGGCAAAATTGCAAGAGCGGCGATCAGCAAGCAAGCCGCCAGTATAAATCCAAACATTCTTTTCATAAAGCTGCTCCTTTTTCGTTGTTACGACAAGGATGCCCAAAAGAAGCCGCTTTTATGCAAGAATTGGAAAATTCTTCCGTGGTTTCCGTGAAATACAAAAGGGCTGTGCCAAATGCGAAAACGCATTTGACACAGCCTCTTGTTCAATCCTCCTTTACGGCGATAAGATCCGCGGCGTAAGGCAGGGACATGATCCAATCGCAAAGCGTATGCCATTCGGCAAGCTTGTGCGAGCGGCGTGCGTAATAGATATTGATGAGATTTTCATAATTGAGCGTTACGGTGCGCATTTGGTTATAGGAGCTGGGCAAAAGCTGAATCATATTGTGCCATGCCTGCTTATCCGCTTTATCCGCTACAAATTTTTGGCGCTCCGCCTCAAGATAGGCGATCAGCGCATCCAGCGCCGCCAGCCCACCCGCATCCAGGCGATCATGCGAAAAATCGTCACGGTCAAATGCCTTTGCGTGGATCTTATGCATGGTAGAGGTGGAATTTGCCACCGTGCCTACCTTATAAGTATCAAACTCCTTCCACCAGTAAAGGGGGGCGGTAATATCAACGGAAACAAAGATCTGACGCAAAAACTTGCGGTGGTCGCTCCCTGCGCGCGCAAGGCGCTTGGCAAGATCGATATCGTTTGCGCCGAACAAAAAGTTGCCGTTTTCATCATACGTGCTATCCATTCGCGCCCAGCTGTTCATCGGATTGCGTGCGCCGCGTATAGCGTTTTCAAAATTCATCACCGAGGTGCGTTCAATCAAGATCATTGTCGTATCTCCTTAATTTTCGTTTTTCATCAGGGCGCGTGCCGCCACGCATAGGCTATCGGCATCCACGCCCGCCGCCTGCCAAACGGTCTCACCCGCCTGCGGCGTGGCAAAGCCGTTTTCGGCTGCCAGAACGGCATATGCTTTATCCAAAAGCGCACCGCGCTTGGTAAGCGCCGCAACGAGGTTCTCACCAAAGCCGCCTGTGCGCACCTCCTCCTCATAGAGCAGGACCGCGTTACCCGCCAGCAAGGGAGCCACCTCGTCGGCAAGCGCGCTGTACGGTGCAATATACTCGCAAAGCAGAATGCGCACTGCCATGCCCTCGCGCTGCAAAGTCTCGGCAGCACACAGTGCCTCTGCGGCAATACGACCGTGCGCAATGACCGTAAGTGCGGGGGCGTTACCGCTTTCCCACACGCGCACGGTGGGGGTATTGACCTCGCTTGCCCCCGTTGGGTAAAAGGCCTTTAACACCGCCTCCTGCTCTGTGCCGCTCGGATAGCGTATTGCCGCAACACCGACCGTGCCGAGTGCGGCACGAAGCGAGGCGGCAATTCCCGCCCCTGTTACCGGCGTAAATATACGCACACCGGGAATGGTGGAGAGAAGCGAAATGTCAAATACGCCGTGGTGGGTGGCACCGTCGGCAGCATTGAAGCCTGCGCGGTCGATCGCAAGTATCACAGGGAGCCCCTGCAATGCGGCATCGTGCAGCACATTATCGTACGCGCGCTGCAAAAAGGTGGAATAGACCGCCACGACCGGGCGCTTACCGCCCGCAGCCAGACCCGAGGCAAAGGTAACGGCATGCCCCTCGGCAATGCCGACATCAAAAAATCTACGTGGATGCTGCGTGTGAAAGGGCTCAAGCCCCGTGCCGTGGCTCATTGCCGCGGTAATGGCGCAAATACGCTCGTCCTCTCTCGCCAGACTGCAAAGAATATGCCCAAACGTGGCGGAAAAGGTGGGGGCGTTACTCGATTTACCGTGCGGTGCAATGCCGTGATAGAGATCGGGGCTCGCCTCCGCCTCACTGTCACCCATGCCCTTTTTTGTCTTGACGTGCAGGATCACGCTCGTGCCCAGTCTTTTGGCATATTCAAGCGAGGCGATCACGCCCTCGATATCGTTGCCGTCAATCGGTCCGCGGTAGCGAATGCCCATGTGCTCAAAAAGATTTTCCTTGTAAAAAAAGTGCCTGATGCGCCGCTTCAGGCGCCGCAGCAGCCTGTAGATCGGGCGACCGATGAGGGGGATATGGCGTAGCGTATGCGCGGTAAATGCTTTGGTCCACAGATACTTTTTTGAGGCACGCATGCGGGAAAGATGCTCGGAAAGCCTCCCCGTATTGGGTGAGATCGACATTTCGTTTTCATTGATGATAATAACAAGGCGCAGACTACGGCGACAGTTATTCAGTCCCTCATAGGCAAGCCCGCCCGTAAGTGCCCCATCCCCGACAACTGCCACGGTATAAGCATCGCTGCCCGAAAGCGCATCCGCCTCTGCCATGCCGATGGCGGCGGAAACTGCAGTGGAGCTATGCCCCGCGCCAAAGGCATCGTGCTCGCTCTCCGCGCGCTTGGTAAAGCCCGAAAGCCCACCTGCCTCGCGGAGCGTATCAAAGCGCTCCTTTCTGCCTGTTAAAAGCTTATGCACATAGCTCTGATGCCCTACATCAAAAATGACATGGTCGTGGGGGGTGGAAAAAACACGGTGGATCGCCATGGTGAGCTCCACGACACCGAGATTGGAGGCAAGATGCCCGCCGTTTTCGCGCACGCGATAGGAAAGATACTCGCGTATCTCGGCGGCAAGCCTTGGCAGGTCATCTGCAGGCAGCGCCTTCAGATCCGCCGGGCTGTTGATGCCCTTCAGCAGCTCATAGCTATCAAAGTTTTCCGTATCTGCCACCTCCTCTCATGCATAAGTATGGCATGTAATATTATAACTTTAACCTTCATATCAGTATACCACAAAAAAAGCATTTTGGAAAGCCCCTTTTGGAAAGTTTAAAAAAATTACTTGACACAGGGTGCGTCGCATGCTATAATCAAGACACTGCCACCGGGTAGTGTGACGCATAGCGTCCGTTGCGCATCAGTAGGTCTTAGAAGATGCGTTGACGGCGCTTTTCTTTTTGGAGGTAGCGATGCAAAGAATCCGCAATCCGTTTCGGGATCTTACAAAATTTGAGCTTGTTTTATGGCTCACTTCCATGCTTGTGACCACCCTTTCCTTTTTCTTTTCACCAACAAGGGATATTCTCACACTACTCGCCTCGCTTGTCGGCTTTACCGCCCTCATTTTCACAGCCAAGGGCTATGTACTGGGACAGGTGCTGATCGTGGTGTTTGCCGCACTTTACGGCATCATTTCCTACCGCTTTGCCTATTACGGCGAAATGATCACCTATCTTGGCATGAGCGCGCCCGTGGCGATCTTTGCCATTATTTCATGGCTACGCCACCCTTACAAAAAGACCGCCGAGGTTGCCGTGCACCGCATGCGCGGCAAGGAGCTTTTGCTGCTTTCTCTGCTGACAGCAGCAGTGACAGCACTCTTTTATTTTTTGCTTGGCGCACTCGGCACCGCTAACCTTATTGTCAGCACTGTTTCGGTGGCAACCAGCTTTTTTGCCGCATCCCTCACTGTGCTGCGCAGCCCTTTTTACGCGCTTGCTTATACCGCCAATGATGTAGTACTGATCGTGCTGTGGATCTCTGCGTCGATCAAGGATATTTCAAGCCTGCCGATGGTGGTCTGCTTTGTGATGTTTCTTGCCAACGATCTCTATGGGCTCTACAGCTGGCTTCTCATGCAAAAAAGGCAGACAGAAACGGTATAAAAATAAACCAAAGGCATTGTGTTTTTCGACCTTATCCACTATAATAATACTAATAAAACCCGAAAGGAGAGCCTAAATGGGACGAGATATATGGTATAAAAACGGTGTGGTGAACGGCACGCTGACGAACATTTACGCAAAAAACGGCAAAATTGCCGCAATCGGACACACGGCAGAGGACGGCATTGACCTTGGCGGTCACGCCGTATTTGCGGGTCTTATCGATATACACTGCCACGGTGCCCTTGGCACTGATGCACTGGGTAAGGAGGAGCACCTGGAGCGCATGTGCATCTATTTCGCCAAAAACGGCATTACCACGTGGTACCCCACCACGGGTGGCTCGCGCGAGAATGTGCTGCGCTGGCTACAGACCCCCTTAACTGGCAAGCGCGGTGCGCACATGCCCGGGTATCATCTGGAGGGACCTTACCTTTCTCCGCGCATGCCGGGCGCCTGTGCAACGGAAAACATGAAGCTGCCCGACATTGCCGATTTCGCGGGCTACGACAGAGCCAAGCTTATTACCGTAGCACCCGAGCTTGAGGGCGCTTTGGATTTTATCCGCCAAACAAATATGCACGTATGCATCGGTCACACCACTGCCGATTATGCGACCGCCATCGCCGCGATCGAGACGGGGGCTGATTGCCTTACGCACACCTTCAACGCCATGCCGCCCCTCCATCACCGCGAGCCGGGTGTGATCGGTGCGGCGATCGCAAAAAACATATACGCACAGGTGATCAGCGACGGCGTGCATCTGCACCCCACCGTAGTAACGGCGCTTTATCGCATTTTCGGCAAGGAGCGTATGATCCTGATCAGCGACGCCGTGGCAGGCACAGGCATGCCCAACGGCGAATATCTTAAGCAGGGCAAATATCGCCGCATCATCAAGGACGGTGTGATCCGCACCGAGGATGGCAAGCTTGCAGGTAGCGCATCCAACCTGTTTATGGATGTAAAAAAGGCGATCTCGTTCGGCATTCCGCGCGAGGATGCGTTTTATATGGCATCCGCCACACCCGCTGCCTATATGGGATTAAACAAGGGGCGCATTGCCGTGGGATACGATGCCGATTTTATCGTAGTGGATGATAACAACGATCTGATCATGACCGTTCTTGACGGGCAGATCTTTGAGGAGTAAGCCAATGAAATACGTAGGAATTGACCTTGGCGGCACCAACATTGCCGTGGGGATCACGGACAGTGACGGAAATTTGCTTGCCAAAGCAAGCACGCCGACCGAGGTCAAGCTTGGTGTTGACTCTATGATAGCGCGCATGGCAGGAGCGGTGCGTGAGCTGATTGCCAAAACCAATACCGTGTGGGAAGATATTGCCGCCATAGGCATCGGTAGCCCCGGTGCGGTGGACAGCCAAAGCGGCACCGTATATTCAGCCTGCAACCTTGGCTTTGACCGTCTGCCGTTGGCAGCGCGCATGCAGGCGCTGCTGGAAAAACCCGTTTTTGTGGAAAACGATGCGAACTGCGCAGCATGGGCAGAGGCGCGCGTTGGTGCCGCCAGGGGCTGCCGCGACTGTGTGATGCTAACGCTCGGCACGGGCATTGGCGGCGGCATTGTCATTGATGGCAGGCTGTATGGCGGCTTCAACAACTTTGGCGGCGAGTTTGGACATACCGTCATCCTTGCCGGAGGTGAATCGTGCGGCTGCGGCAAGCGCGGATGCCTTGAGGCGTATGCCTCCGCTACGGCACTGGTACGCGATACACGCCGCGCCGCCGAGCGGGACAAGGGCTCGCTTTTATGGGAATGCGCCAAGCAAGCGGGAGAGTTTAACGGCAGGATCGCCTTTGAGGCAGCCGCACGCGGCGACAAGGCGGCAATGGGCGTGGTAGCACGCTATATCGAGCATCTTGCGCTGGGGCTGATGAATGTTATTAAAATCTTTCAACCGGAGGTCATCGTCATCGGCGGTGGCATCAGCCATGCGGGCGAGCAGCTTCTGACACCGTTGACCGAGCGCGTGACGCAGCTTTCCTACCGCGACTATGTGCCGACAGAAAAACGAACAAGGATCGTAGCGGCACAGCTTGGCAATGATGCCGGTATTGTAGGTGCGGCACTGCTGGGAATATAGAAATAGAATGAGCAGCGGCTCGATCGAGCCGCTGCTCATATTTTTCGCTTATACACCGCATTTGCGACGGTAAGCGGTGGGGGCTTCACCCTTGTGCTTTTTAAAGGTGTTGCTGAAATAATAAGGGCTTTCAAAGCCGCAAAGCGCGGCAATTTCGGCAAGGGGCATCTTGGTGTGACACAGCAGTGCCTCAGCTTTTGTCAGGCGCAGGGCAGCAAGATATTCCATAGGCGTGAGCCCCACACTTTGTTTAAAATGATGGTTAAGCCCGGACGGAGAAAGGCAGGCTGACGAGATCCTGCGCTTTTTACGCAAATACGTACCCGGCTGTGCGGATGCACGCCTCAAATCCACCGCCTCTCACGTTGGCATTCGCGAAAGCCGCCACATCAAGGGGCAGTACCGCTTGACGGCGGACGATCTGATCAGCTCCAAGGTGCCCGCCGACAGCGTGTTTATTGCCGCAAACTCGGTGGACGTGCACGGCAGATTTGGCCCCACCAGCAACGAATACACACCCATTGAGGGGGATTATTACGGCGTGCCTTACCGCAGTCTTTTACCCATGGGGGTTGAGGGCTTGCTCTTGGCGGGGCGCTGTGTGAGTGCCGATTCAACGGCTGCAGGCGCCATTCGCGTGATGCCTCCCTGCATGGCAATGGGACAAGCGGCAGGCACTGCCGCCGCACTGGCAATCAAAAAGGGCACCGCGCCCGCAGCACTTGACATGGGCGAGCTGATCGCAACGCTCAAAAAAGACGGCGTATATTTACCCGAAGAAAAAACCGTATGATCGTTACCGTAGATTGCGGTGCAACCAACATGCGCTGCCGCCTGTTTGAGGGCGACAAGCTGCTGGATGAGATCAAAACTGCCTGTGGCACAAGAGATGCCGCCTTTGCGGGCAGCAATGCGCCGCTTGAGGCTGCTCTTCGCGATATGCTAGCCGCACTGCTTCAGAGAAACGGCATCAAAAAAAACGACGTTGAAATAATCGTTTCGGCAGGCACGCTTGCCTCAAACGCGGGGCTGTATCACGTGCCGCACGCGCCCGCACCCATCGGCATTGCCGAAAGTGCTGCCGCCGCCCG
>CAZOWH010000015.1:0-2415 GCA_964583425.1 uncultured Lachnospiraceae bacterium | reverse complement strand
TATTGCGCGCAAAACGGCACCTCAAACGCCTTGATAAAATCGCGCATGCTGCACGTGTGGGGCAACCGCACCCTGGATGAAGCTGCCAATTTTTTGGTTGGTGCCGTTTTGCATGATACTATCGTGCAAACGGCGACACGCTGCAAGGCGGCGGGGCTGCCGCTTGTTCTTGGCGGCGGCAACCCCTTGCGCGACGTCTTTCGCCTCTTGCTCACGCACGCGGGCGTAAAGGATCTCATCTCCGTTGACGAGGATACCGCGCGCATCGCCTCCTCCCTCGGGGCACTGGCGGTATACCGCCAATGGAGATCGATGCAAGGAAAATAAAGACGGTAGCAAAAATCCCGCACGGCCGCACAGCGGCCGTAGCAACACAAAAGAGCCTTCCCGATTGGGAGGGCTCTTTTGTGTTGGGTAGTGTGGTCAAAATAGATGCAATCAATTAACCTTGATATGCAGAAATCAAGATCACACGGTCTTTTGTGCGAATGGTTAGGACTTGCTCCTCCAATGACATCTCTTGAAAATTTGTATTGTAGCATGTATATAATCCTAAATTTTCAAGCTGCTCATCGTTATATTGCCAGAAAATATTTACAGTGTACTGATTGTGTTCACTTTGATAGAAAAAATTGCATGAACATGTATCCACACAAATGGATTTCCCTTTTTCATCTTCCACATCTATCTGCACCTGCAAACTTTTCCCATCCGAAAGTTTGTTCATGCCTTTGAAATTATTGATTGCACGTATCGAGGCATATCGTGTTTCTTGGTCCATCATAATGCTTCCTCCTTATTTATTTATAATAGTTTCGGCATAGTGTTGTCGATTTAGATGCAGATCAAAGCCCAAGCAATTCTTTTTTCTTGGTGTCAAATTCTTCTTGCGTGATCGCCCCCAAGTCAAGTAAATCCTTGTATTTTTTTAACTCATCCGGTGCAGACCCAATAAACGTCGATGCTTGCGGTGTTTGTTTATCTGCAACTTGTGGGGTGATAGAGGTCGTAACACCGTCATTTTGAATCCTTGCGCCTTTACTTTTTAAAAGCGATAAAACACCGGGGACAAGACTGATAACGAAAGCTAATATGCACCCAAAAAGTGTGAAGATAGGGGAGCCATAAAATCCAACAGTTTCTTCCACATAAGCCCTTTCCGTCATCGTAGACCACAGAGTTTCAATATCTAATGTATAAATGCCCTTTCCTTCAACCCATACAACTATGCACAACACCACTGCAGCAAGTGGCAAAGCGGAGAAATATATTTTTTTTAAAATCTCAAACCGTGGATTAATTGCCGCTGCGGCCACAACAATATTGATTCCCAACACGACCAAAAAAACGATCTCCAAAGCAGCACCATAGCTTGTCGAGTTAAGATAAGCCACTTTGCCAAAAAAATTCATGGAGAGATCATTGTAATCTATTATTGTACCCTGTCGCGGACCGCCGCTTACTACATACAATGTTGTCCTTTCCTGTGCTGGGATTTTAATTATCACTAAAAGCAAGAATGCTAGAATGAGGAATATAAGTTTGATTATGTTTAATATAAGTGTGGTTTTGTCTTTTTTCTTCTGCGTAGAAGTGGTCATTAAATAGGTGTCAGTCATTCGCAATAATCCTTTCTTATCATGTTCTTCTTGAATATCGATGCTTAGTATTCGCATCATTTTTTTCTTAACTTTTTTTGCTTTCTAATAGCGCAATTTCGGCAGAGATTTTGGACATTTTTCCTACCAAAGAAATTAATCCTATAAAACCAAAACAAGATACAAAGCATATTGCTGGATATATAAACAAATATAATGGGAATAATATACATCCACTATTGCCCGAATCCACTGGTAACGAGTAGTTAAAAAAGTGGCCTATAGATGTATATGTACAGGCAGCAATAAAGGATGACCCTGCATATATACCAAGAAATACAACAAAAGGCGGCCACACTTCTTCGGCAATCGCGAGAGGCAAAAATGCAATTGTTAACACAAGTGAGATTATTATTACGGCTAAAAAAATTTTTTTGTTTTTCTTTTCCTTTTTCAGTTCATCTAACTTCCGTCTATCTAACAAATCCATCTTATTTTTTTATTCCCCTTTCTTTTACAAAGCTTGCAACAAGCTTTTCTCTTTCCCGCAAACAGTTTTTGCACATTCCAACGGCTCTGCCATCAAACGCTAATGCTTCGTCCTCTGTAGAAAAGCATTTGTAATCATCGCCCAAATGCATACCTACAAAAGTTTGAGGGCAAAATCCTTCAATGTGCAGAGTGTGTTTTTTTAAATTGTAGATGTACATTCAAATCTCCTTTCGATATTTCGCACAGCTGTTACGTAAGGCAACAAGAACCATACTGCCTATTATTATACATATATAATTCCTGTTTGTCAAGTGTTTTATGTGTT
>CAZOWH010000014.1:0-19730 GCA_964583425.1 uncultured Lachnospiraceae bacterium | reverse complement strand
ACCAACAACCTGCTGATTACAAATCAGCTGCTCTGCCATTGAGCCACACCAGCGAATTCGGAACGAGATAGATTATATCACGTTTCGGGCGGCTTGTCAAGCCCTTTTTTGAAAATATTTTAGATATTTTAATTTTGTGAAAAGCTTGACCCAGTGGCTACCTGTCAGGCACTGCGGCAATTGCCGCAGTGCCCTTTGCCGCTCAGCTTACTCGCGCACCCACATACCGCCCTTCAGCGTGAATGTAAGCTCCTGCAAGCTCTCCTCCTCAAGGAGCTCCGGCTCCTCCAGTGCGCCAGCCGCGATCGGATAATAGCCGTTTGCCGCCGCAAACGAGGCATCTCGCCTCACGCGCCCCGCAAAATTGGATACCGCTCTACCGTTTACCGTCACACCGCCAGCCGGTGGTGGAACAAAGGCGCCGTTCACCATCTTATAACGTTCCATCAGCCACCCTCCTTAAGCACAAGTCGTGCGCCAAAGCGTTTGATATTCGCTTCCCCGTAAAATTCATAGGTGCCGTGATTGACCGCCTTGAAAAGACGGTAATCACCGCCCACACGCAAAAAGCGAACGCCCAATTTCATAAACGCAGGCGTGAATTTGGTATAGGTTGCCCAGTACTGGGTAAAGGTAGCAAACCCACAGCCATCCGGTATCATCAAATAATCCTCTCCCGCGCACATAAAGCGCTTGATGTAGCCCGTGCCAATGTTGGTCTTGTCAACCGTTCGCAATGCAGTATAGGCATCATTTCGCGTGCCATCAAACCGATCAATATCGGAAAGGTGACAAAATTCTGCTTGCGTGCTATTGATCACCTCCAGCAGCACATCACAGATCAGCGAGGAAACGTTACCCCACGGATTTTCTTTGCCGCGCCACACACAAGGATTGCTTACACCATCCCCGTACGTGCCGGAGCTGGCGTTTGTAAGATAAGGCAGGACCGCACCCGTTCGGGCGGGGCGATAGTAAAATTCAAAGCCCTCATACGTCAACGCCCAGCTCTCCACATCGGCAAGATCAGTGGTGAGATAGTAGCCCAGAGACGTTTCCTCAGTGCCGATCTCCATTACTGTTACATCGCACCAATATTCCTCGCCGCTTGTGGCTTTGTACACAATCCGCAGCTCCTCGCCAACCGTCAGCAGATCCTGTGAGTTTACATACAATCCAAGCTTGGGTCCCGTTGACAGCGACTTGCAAACAGTGAGCGTCAGCGAGCTATCCATCATACCCGGCATCAGGGTATGCAGATCGCGTGTGGCAAACTCCACCAGCAGCAAAAGGTAATCGGAAAACCAGTCTGCCATTTTTTCGGTGCGCGCACTGCTGTCATAGGAGCGCACCTGTGCCATCATATCGACGGGCGCACATTCAAGAGGCATTAACCCCGCGCGGGAATGGGGCTTCCCGTCCTCACCCAGCGCCAGCTCAAAGCAAGGGCGGTATTCATACGCCGTGCCGCTTCTGAACATGGGGGCAAGCTTATATCCCTCAAGCGGTCTGTCGGTGACCGAAATAAACGAGGGACCGTTTTCGCCCGAAAAATCGATCTTGTACCAAAAGGGCTGGCAACGGTATACGACCTCGCGATTTTCCTCGATTGGTGTAAAGGTAAAGCCCTCCTCGCCCTGCCTGACAAGATCGACCCAGCGGCAGGTAGCGCTATCCCACGTTGCGTTAAAAACAGGGCGCTGATAGATCGAAAGGCGATCAAAATCATTGCGCACCGCCACATTTCCCTGTGCGACCTGTGCCACCATGTTTCGCGCGAGATCACCGCGCACACCCGCAGGTGAGACCCCATCGGGAAAGCTCACCGACCAAGCGTGCAGCACACGATTGGTGGCAAAGAGATGCCTTTGCTTGACATGCTCTGTCATGCCGTGCCACCTACCGTTTCATACTGTACGGCACCGATCTGCCATTTCCCCGCGGCGCGGGAATAGGTGCAGATGATATCAAAATCCCCCTTGGTGATCTCGGGAATGATGCCATCGGCAAATAAGAGCGCCGAGGCATCGCCCCAATCGATAGAAGCGCCGCCATCGGCACGCAGGGGTGCGTGGCAGTAAATGAGGATCCAGTTATCGCTTGCGGTATCCGCGGGTGTAGGCAGCACCAGCGAGATCGCCTTCCACATCCCGTCCGATCCATACGTGTCAGCGGAAAGATCCAGCGCGTATTTGCGGTTGCAGGCAGGATACAGCAGGTACCCTGCCGCCTCAAGCACGGGGGTAAGATCATACACCTTTTCCTCTGCCAAAAGACGCGCGGTGATGCTCTCACCTCCGTCATCATCGCCCGGCAGTGCCTCATCGGCGGCAACAGATGCCACCACCTCTACCTCAAAGCTCGGCGTAGTCAGCTTGCCGCCCGCAGCATCAAACACCGAAGCATCGCACTGCAGCACGCCTACGCTTTGCAGCATCCATGCGTTGATGGGCAGGGTGATCGTGCCATCGACATTGACCTCACCCTCAAAGGCGCGCACCTCACCTGCACCGTTTTTTACATTGATCACCACGGTTGCACTGTCCTCCACGCGCAGCGGCTCACCAAATGCGGCAAGGCGCAGGCGCAAAAAGCGTGTGGCGCTATCCCCTTGTCTTGCTACAATGGTCTGTACCGCATCACGGTCAGCAACATCGAGCATCATTTTACACATACATTGTGCCATAAAATTCCTCCTGTTCTTTTGTGACAGAGAAGCCCCCCGGTTTGCCGTGCTGGCAAAAGCGCTCTGCCGAGGACACAGAGCAAGCTCAACTCACTCTCTCGTCCCTACGCTATTGTAACAGAAGGATACCTGTTTTGTCGTCAACTGCAAAGAAAAAATTTTGCGCCGATGCAAGGCTTGCATCGGCGCGATAAATTTTATTCCAAAAATATACGGCTGCGGTATTTTTGCAGGGCAAAGAGCAGGATCATGCCGAATACGCCAACCGACAGGATTTCCCCAATTCCAACCGTGAGAAAGAGAAAGGGCAAGGAGTCTGTGACATCGACATACGCAAAGCGAATGACAAAGGGGATGATCACGGTATTGGCAACGATGGGCGGGACAGGCGCAAGATAGCGCCAGCGCTTCAATAAGCGTGTGCCTATGGCACCCAGCAGCGTTGCCAGCGTGCCAAACACGATATCGGGCAAGGCTGCGCCCGTTAAGAGATTGGCAAGGAGGCATCCGACCGTGAGACCGGGTACGGCAGCAGCCGTGAAGTAAGGCAGGATACAGAGCGCCTCAGAAAGGCGAAGCTGGATCGCGCCCTTGCCCGAAAGCCCGAGCAACGCCGAGAGCCATGTCAGAACTACGTACAGTGCGGCAATAATGCCTGCGTGTGTAAGAAAAACGATCTTACGGTGTGTGTTTTTTTGCATTTTTTATTCTCCTTAGTTTTTATTAAGGTGAGGATGGTTTCGAACTCACCGTCGGGAGCCCCGCTCCCGTGGAAACAAGATTATTGCAGGATGCCAAGCAGCTCCATAGCATCGGTCACCTCGGCATACATATAAAGCGAGCCGAGTGAGAAGAGGGGCTTGCACTTAACCGTTGCCGCGGCAACGGCGGCGGCAACCGCCGCATCTACCGTGTCAAAGCCATGGGCGGGCACGCCGTACTCGCGCCAGACAGCGGCAAAATCGGCGGCGGGCAAAGCACGCGGATTATCGGGGGTAAGGGTAAAGACCTCATCGGCAAGGGGGGCAAGCGTCTCTACCATACCGCGATAGTCCTTATCCGCCATCACGGCAGTGAGAAGCAGCACCTTTTGACCCGGGAAATAGGTGCGAATGCCTGCAGCTGCCGCAGCGATCCCCTCGGGATTATGTGCACCGTCCGAAATAATAAGCGGATCGGCGGAAAGCTTTTCAAAGCGCCCACGCCAGCAAACACGCGAAAGCCCCGCGCGCAGCGTTTGCTCATCAACCGTGATACCACGGGTAGGTAAAATACTGAAAAGTGCCAAAACGGTAGCAAGATTTTGCGGTTGATAGGTGCCGAGCAAGGGAAGGTGCAGCTCGCGATACATGCCCCAATCAACGGTGGTACCCGAAAGATCGGTCTTCAGCACCGTCATGGGGGTATCCTCTGCCGCCACAAAGGGCACACCCGCCGCAGCTGCGGCATTTTCGATCACAGCACGCGCCGCCTTGTCTCTGCCACCCCATACCATGGGAGCGCCCGGCTTGATGATACCCGCCTTTTCGGCGGCGATCTTCTCCACGGTATCACCGAGATATTCGGTGTGGTCAAGCGCGATGCCCGTAATCACGGTTGCGAGCGGATCCTTGATCACATTGGTGGAATCGAGTCTCCCGCCCATGCCGGTTTCCAGCACCACGATATCGCACTGCATCTCTTTAAAAAACAAAAGTCCGATGGCGGTGATCAGTTCAAACTCGGTGGGGGCATCCGCCATGCTGTCGGCAAAGGGTTTTACTGTAGCTGTTGCGGCGGCAAGCGCCTCGTTTTCGATCGGTTTTCCGCAAAAGCAAATACGCTCGTTAAACTGCTTGATGTAGGGGGATACAAATAGCCCCGTCTTATAGCCTGCGGCACGCAGGATCGATTCGGTCATAGCCGAGGTAGAGCCCTTACCGTTGGTACCCGCAATATGGATAAAACGCAGATCGTTTTGGGGGTTACCGAGTAAAGATAGGAGCTCGGTGATGCGAGAAAGCCCCGGGCGACTCCCCTTCCACACCACAGAGTGGATATAGTCTATCGCTTCCCTGTAAGTCATTTTTGACACATCCTTTCCATTTGCTTGGCAAAAGCGCGATTGCGAAAGAGCAGATACAAAATGAGGCATTCCGCCGTGGCGACAAGTGCATAATTGAGCATGCGCCAGCAAACGAGCTCGAAATAGCCAAGCTCGTATTTGTCAAGATACCACGCCGCAAGCCCCGCGGACTTGATGAGCACCGAGCCCACAAGGTGCGCCGACACAGCGGAAACGATCACACGTGCAAGAAGCGGCTTTTTTACCACGTAATGGGAGAGAAAGCCCGAAACCAGCCCCACCGATGCCGCGCCCACCGTAATAATGGGGTTAATGGAATACCCGTAGAGTGCGCAGCCAAGGAGATCCGCCACCGTGCCGACCAGCGCGCCGACGATCGGTCCCATGGAGAGCCCCGCCAAGAGCACGGGCAGATTTTCAAAGCTGATGCGGATAAATTCCTGAAAGGGGTTGGGGATCTGCAAGAATTTGCCGAGCACAAGGCTCATTGCTGCAAGAATTGCCGCAAAGCAAAGTCGCCGCAGGTTACCGAATATCGCCACACGGGTGCGAGCTTGGCGCACGGGTCGCTCGGCATCGCGCGAGGTCTCCTCCCCCTGCGCATCGATTGGTGTGCTACGGGTTTGTGTGTTGTTTTCCTTCATAAAAAATACCTCCCTTCCCGAATTCCATTCGAAAAAAGGGGGCGAAAAGGCTCGCACATCTTATTCGGATGAAGCGGGATGCAGAAATGTAGCCGCGGAAAGCTCCTTCGTCCGACCGGCAACTCCCCGTCCCGTCGGCACTTAACGCTACAAATCTTACTCTTCAAGATACCCCTATTATAGTCCCCCGCAAATAAAATGTCAATACTTGCGGAAAATTTCTTGACAAAAACAGGTGAAGATGCTAAAATTTTTGTTGGAAATCATTACTTATTTAAGGAGACCGTCATGATTTACGAAACGATAAGGCTTGGTGATTTTGAGGAAGCCACCCTCACCCCCATTTGCATTACCAACACCGCTGAGCTGGCACAAGCACCGCGCCGTGCTGTGATCGTGTGCCCCGGCGGCGGCTACCGCATGCTTTCCGACCGCGAAGCAGAGCCCATTGCCGCACAGTATCTTGCCGCAGGCTTTGCTACCTTTATCCTCCGCTACGGCGTAGAGGAAAACGCCGCTAATTGGCGTCCCCTAAAGCAGATCGCGCTTGCCATTCGCCATGTGCGCGAGAATGCCGAGAAATATAACGTTGACCCTAATTATATCTTTACCTGCGGTGGTTCGGCGGGCGGACATCTTGCCGCATCCGCCGGTGTTTTGTGGAATTCCCCGGTGCTTGATGAGATCTGCGCGGGCGCCCCCCGCGATATCGTGCGCCCCACGGGCATGATTCTTTCCTACCCTGTGATCACGGCGGGCAAGTGGACCCACGCGGGCTCTGCGCAAAGGCTTTGCGGCACTACCGAGCCGACCGAGGCACAAAGAAATGCTTTCTCGCTTGAAAAGCACGTTGACAGCACCACACCGCCCGCCTTTATCTGGCACACCTTTGACGATAAGGTAGTGCCTGTGCAAAACAGCCTAATGCTTGCCGAGGCAATGAACGCCGCAGGCGTCCCCTTTGAGATGCATGTGTTCCCGGAGGGCCCGCACGGGCTGGCACTTTGCAACGAGCAAACAGCCAAAGGGCGCCCCGAGCAAATTCGCCCCAACGTAGAAAAATGGATCGAGCTTTCGATCCGTTGGATCAGGGATCTTACAGTCTGATTTTACAGGAGGATATCAAAAATGCTGCACCGTACTTATGAAATTCCGCCCTTTGAGGATGCCTCCCTCACCGCGATCTGTGAGGACGTGACCGATGCAATCAAGGAAAAGCAGCCCCACCGCCGTGCCGTGATCGTGTGCCCCGGTGGCGCTTACAGTGGGCTTGCCGCCCACGAGGGCGATCCCGTTGCCTTTCGCTTTCTTTCTGCAGGCTTTGCCACCTTTGTGCTGCGCTATTCGCTCAAGGAGCGTGCGGCAGATTTTCGCCCACTTTGTGAGCTCGCACTTGCCATCCGCTTTGTGCGCGAGCATGCCGAGGAATTTCACGTTGACCCCGATTACATCTTCACCCTCGGATTTTCCGCAGGCGGGCACCTTGCAGGGTCTGCCGGCGTTTTATGGGATATCCCCGAGGTGCAACAGCACATGCAGGGCGCATCACCTGACATCTGCCGCCCCACGGGCATGATCCTCTGCTACCCCGTCATTACCTCGGATCTTGCCAACGGGCACAAGAGCTCCTTTAATCGACTTTGCGGCACCGAGGAGATTGACCCCGAAAAGGCAACGCGCTTTTCGCTCGAAAAGCATGTAAAGCCCACCACGTCTCCCGCCTTTTTGTGGCATACCTTTGCCGACAAGGGGGTGCCCGTGCAAAACAGCCTAATGATGGCAAATGCACTGCGTGATGCGGGTGTGCCGTTTGAGCTGCACATCTTCCCCACGGGTGGACACGGTCTTGGACTGTGTAACGGCGCCTACCGTGACCCCAATCCCCACAACGCCTGCTGGATCGACCTTGCGATCACGTGGGCGAAAAATCTGCAAATTTAATAAAAAGTGGCAAGGGATGCAACCGGCATGGTTGCATCCCTTGTGTTTTTATTTTTTAAACCGAAAACGGAGTATTTATCAATTCGGTTACATATTTGACCATATCCCGATACCGATCTAAGGCTTGTTGATGCTTTTCTTCCTCAATTAACCTTACGCACTCACATATGTACACATATATGTGATCATATATTTCAGCAGCGTCGTCGCGCAAGGATATCTGCTCTACCAAATACGGAGCAGTTTCGTAATACGCGCGGATCAATGCCTCACCATCGCTCCTGCTTTTCAAATAACTATCCCGATACTGCCGTAAAACCGTTAATTCCTTGCAATCATCCGCCAAGCCCTTGCGACTGACGCAGGCAGTAGTTAAATAGCAACCCCCGCTATGTGTAAATTGCCCACAGGCTCCCTGATTTTCCCTGCGCCAGCATCGAAAAGCCCTGCACATATAGTGTGTAAATATCGTTTTTCCGTCGGATACGCTTCTGTCAAAATACATACAATCTCCGCAAACATTCACGGCTTTTATCCTCCCTCTTATGTTTTAAGATACTCTTGCTTTTTCTGTTCAAATTCTTCTTGGCTGATCACGCCTTCCTCTGCCAGCAGCTTCATCTCACGCAAGGTACGCGCAGCTTTGCCGGAAAGAAAATATCCGTATCGTTGCCGTTCCTCCCGATACCGCTCCATGCGTGCATGCACCCCCTTTAAAATGATATTCTTTTGATAAAGCAGCAAGCACACGCCGCCTATGATCAATACTATACTCATAACCTGTGAGGGGGTGAGTCCAATACCTGTTTTACCGCGGTCATCCCCTCTCAAAAGCTCAAGTATAAATCGAAAAATACCGTATGAAAAAGCATAAGTTACCGCAAAATACGACTTTAGCCTCCGATAAGCCGCGATCATCACAATAAATAGCAGCAATTCAAACGCCGCTTCAAAAAGCTGCGTGGGTAGCACCGGCACGCTTGCTCCCGCATCTGCGGGATATTGCAGGGCGGCAGAGCTGCCCGCCGGAAAAGCCACGCCAAAGATGCTTTCGGTGGGGGCACCGTAGCAGCAACCGCCAAGAAAGCACCCCACACGCCCAAAGGCGTGTGCCAGCGTAATACCCGGTATCAATAAATGAAAATATCGCACAGCCTCCCCCTTGACCTGAGGACAAAGCTTGTGGATCAGTATCAGCATGAGGGGAAACGCACCAAGCACACCGCCAAGCCATGTGATACCGCCAAGGCGCAAGCGCCCCTGTGCCAGAGAATGAAACAAGGAATTAAACAGAAAGGCAAACACGCCAAGTGCCGCAAAGCCGAGGATCGAAAGCAGGAGTATGCGATTGGTAACGGAGGAGGCTACCCCTTCACGCCTTTCAAGCAGAACGATGGTAACAGCCGTAAAGGCAATTGCCCCCAAAAGAACCATTAAAGAATATGAGGCAATATGAAGATCGCCTATCACAATATAAGGATACATATTACGATGCCAAGCCTTCTATCCAAGCAAGCTCACAGGTGTAATTGCCGGAGATATATTCCGTGATCTCCACGTTGAAATATTCGGTATAGCAGGGAACCTTATCATAGGGCGGCGGTCCGCCGGTCTCTACCAGATCTGCCAGCTCCCCATGCCGTCTTGTGACAACCGCAGAGCCGACAAGCACATCCTCATCATACACATCGACCTGATAGCTGACATAATACACGTAATCGCCAAACACCGCATAGCCGCCGGTGCTTCCCTCCGCCATCTGTACCTTCACGGTCACATAGCCGTTTTCGCCGGTTCCCTCACTGTTGGTACAAACCTCCAGTGCGTAAAGCTCATAATCGCTTTCACTCAACTCCCTATAGTTAAGCTCATAGTCGTCGCCCCACATGCAATCCCACATGTTGACAAAGCAATTGGGAACATTGATACAATCGTTGGCACAAAGACCACCGTACCAAACCCGATCCTTACCTACCCTGCAGCCTGCAAGCGCAAGGCACAGGAAAAGCATGGAAAACACCAAAATCATGATCAATACTCGTTTCATATCAGCGCTCCCCCATGGTAAATGTTGTGATCTTGCCCGAGAAGGTGGGCTCGCTCAGCTCGTGGTGATAAATTGCTTCTATGTACTCGAGATCGACCGTAGAAACGGTCAACCTGTTTGGCTGCCCCACCACTGCCTCTACATATCCACCGTACTTATGGCTGGTTGGATGATTCATAATCGAATCATAGATAGAGCTTGAATGTGTGATCGAAGCATTGATCTTAACATCGGTTGACACGGAAATGGTATAAACGACCTCAAAACGGAAGCACCAATTCTGATCAAGAGCCGCCAAGGAGCCACTTTCGGATTTTATTTGCTTATAAAGCTCGGAATTCAAGAGCTCATCAAAGGAGCTTGCGGTATACCTGCCGCCAAAGCGGTCAAACAGTATGTACTCCACCGAGTCCACCGTAAAATCACGCCCCTCTACAATATCGGTTTCAATTACCTTGACGGGAAGCGCAGTTGTTTCGGGAATCGCATAGCCTGTATCTCCGTCCACTGTACCGAAGGTACAAAGATCAAAGCCGCAAATAACAGGGGTAACGCAATTGTCATAATACTGCGGCCCCCCCGTTGCACAGCCAAAAAAGAAGGGATACCACTCGCACTCGGCACAGCCGCTCTCGCATCGAACACCCTTTTGATCAGCGCAAAAAAGTGCCGCCCCCTTCTCCGATTCACCCTCGCAATCACCGCAGCCCGCACACTCACCGCAGCCGAAATAGGTCTCGACGCAGCTAACATGAATCTGCCCCGAAATCAAAAGAAGAAGTAGACCGCCTGCAAGAATAATACCTGCAGCTATTACTATACGACGAACAATTTTCACAGTAGCATTTCTCCTTATCCCTCGGGCAAATTCCACACACCGTCTTCTCCCTGCGTGCCGCCCGCACCGTATTTGTCTATATTTTGAGAGTAACCTGCGGCACCACCGGCACCGCCCGTTCCCACCGTAAAGGTCTTAACGGTAGCACTGAGCTTAGCGTCAAAAACCATGTTCATAAAAATTGAACCGCCTTTACCACCATTGCCTCCGTCACCGCCATCGCCTGCATAGAGATAAGAGGAGCCGCCGCAAGCGCCGCCAGCACCGCCATTGCCGCCGTTGCCGCCCTTTAACTCAAGCGTTGCATCGGTGGCAGTAAAGCTACTTGCTTCGATTGCTGCACCGCCATTACCACCGTTGCCGCCATTACCGCCGTCCTTATGCTTGGCACCTGTCACACCGCTGCCATTATTGCCGTTGCCACCGTTACCGCCGTTACCACCATTACCGCCGGTGATCTTCAGCTCGACACCCGTTACGCTCATATTGCCCGTCACAATGCCAATGCCTCCGCCCTGACCGTGCGTACCGGGCTCGCCGTCGTGTTCGTTCTCTGCAGTACCGCGGCTGATTCCGTCTGTACCATCGGCGGCAAACAACACCAATTTACCATCACCCGAGAGTGAAAGATTGGGGACGCGTATGCAATCGCTGCCACGTATGCCGCCCGCATTGACGCCATCGCTGCAATCGATGATATTTAAGCCGCTTACCTCCATATGAACGGTATAGCTTGCTTCATCGGTTGTATCCGCTTGTAGGGCGCATGCACCGTTATGCGTGTAGGTAAAGTTATCAAGCCCTATCCTGATATCCTCACTTCGAGCCTGTAGCACAATGCCGAAATTCCAATAGATGTTGCCATTTGAAACAAAGGAAACACTGCGCACCTCCTTGCCGATGCGAAGAATTTTACCGCTGAGTGCCGTATCCTTGTCACTGACGTGAATTTCCGCAAAACGGTCGCTAAGCGTATCGGGAAGTGTTTGAGCGGTATAGATCTTGGGCTCATAGGTTTGCCATTGTGCATACAGCGTTATATTACCTTTAACGGTATCCTGATATTCCGCGCCCTCCTGCTCTATGCTCCAGCCTATGATCTCGCTACAAGCCAAGATCTCGATCGGCGCATAAGTGTCTATTTTCTTCCCTTCGGGAATACGCACTGTAACCCTGCGATCGCTGCCGTCATTATAATCAAATATCACATCATAATAAACGGTTTTTTCTGTGTTGGGCGAGCTTGGATACACTTTATTTTCGGGCGGCTTGCTGCTGCACGCAGTCAGCAATGTCAGCATACCGATCAGCACCCATAGGTATATAAGGCAATGTAGTTTTGATTTCATAGCAATTCCCTCATTTCATTCGTAATGCACTTTATATTATAGGTCAATTTCACCCTAAAGTCAATAGGTCAATTTGACATAATAAGTATGAGGTGATTTGGATGAATCGACTAAAGGAGCTGCGCCGTGAGCGCGGCTATACGCAGGTAAAAATGCAAATGCTGACGGGAATAGACCAAAGCGACTATTCCAAAATCGAAAAAGGCAAACGCTATTATACCTTTGAGCAATGCGTGAAAATTGCAAAAGCGCTGGACACCAGCATGGATTATTTGGCGGGGCTTACCGATGAAAAAAAGCCCTATCCCCGCAGCAAAAAGCAATAAAGAGCACCCCATATGGGGTGCTCTTTATTGCTTTTATTCCTCTGTGATCAGACCGTAGTCACCGTTCTTGCGGCGGTAGACCACACAGGGCTTTTCGGTTTCGGCATCGCGGAACACAAAGAACTGATGCTCCAGCAGGTTCATTTGCAAAATCGCCTCCTCAACCGACATGGGCTTGACGGGGATATACTTGGTACGAATGTTAAATTCGCCCTCCTCTTCCTCCTCAACGTCGCCGGGGATGGGCTCAAAGGCGCCGCTGCGCAGGCGCTTTTCAAGGCGAGTTTTGTTTTTTCTGATCTGGCGCTCAAGTGCCTCAAGCGCTTCGTCTATTGCATTCTGGAAGGTCTCGGCACCCTCTTCCGAACGGAAGATCGTGCTGCCGTAGTATATCGTGATCTCAACAAATTGCAAATCATGACGGCAGGAATAGCAAACAATCGCCTCTGCATCTTCGCCAAAGAAGCGGTCAAAGCGCGCCAGCTTCTTTTCGGTCAGTTCCTTGAGGGAGGGGCGTACGGTCATCTGTTTTCCACTAATGGTAATCTTCATTTGAGATTCCGCCTTTCTGTAACCGGGGGAGGTGTGCCTCGCTTGGTACAGTTTTATTATAGCATACTTTTTGTGGAAAATAAATAGGTTTCAAGAAATTTGTTCGATTTTTTTGTGAATTATTGCAATGCTTTTATGAAACAAGCTGTCTGGCTGCAGCCGCACATCGACATGACTTATGCCTGTGCGTTCTCCTCATCATCGACTTCTGCCTCGCCGTCCGCCTCGACATCAATGGTAAAGGGATCGGGACCGACGATGCGCTCGAGGCGCCTCGTATACACAGCAAGTGCAATGGTGCACAGGATCAGCACGCCGATCACAAGTGCCACCACATTGAAGCGGATGTGAATGGCACTGCCCCCGCTCACCGTTAAAAAGCGCCCGCATATCAGCGCAAAGATCTCGGGAAAGAGCGCCAGCGGCAGCAGCAGCACATTGGTAACCGCCACCCAAATGCGATTGGGCAAAAAAGCGTGCAGAAGAATTTTCGCCTCCTTTTCCGCTTCCCTGTCCCCTTGCGCATGGGCGCGTGCCACACGACGCAGCACATAAATCATAAAGCCTGCGTATAAAATACCCACCAAAAAGAGTAATGCGACGAGCGCAGCACTGATGGCAAGAAAAATATAGAAATTGCGTGTGCCCGCTACCGCATTGCCGTCAAGCGCATAGCTGCGCATAGCCTTTAACGTGTTAAACCACAGCTGCAGCACGGAGACCTGCACGCGCTGCCCCAGCTGCAAAGAATAAACATTATAAAATAGACCCAGCACTACAAGCAGCACGGCGGTAAAGGGCGGCAACAAATAGCGCAGCCATATGAGCGCGCGCTGCACCTTCTCTCTTTTGAAAAAGGGCACTTCCGCCGTCACATTTTCCGGCTTTTCTTTATTTTCATATTCATGCTCTGTCATTTTTTATCATTCCCTTCAAGAAAATATGCCGCCTCCATATCCGCGGTGGCAAGCGCCATGGCAAGCGGGAATTTGGCAAACGCCGCGCCGACGGTATTGTTATCCTCAGTGCCCGAAAAGCCCATATGATAACGAATAGCAAACGCCTCGTCACGCGTTAAGCGCATGAAGCCCGAAATGATGTAGACCGATTTTTCACCGTGACCGTAGGGCAACTCATCCTCAATGGTATAGTAGGGCACGGTCTTCCACACGCCGTTTTCCTTGACGTTGCGCGTGCTCTCCTTGTAGAAGTTGATCTTACAAAGATCATGCAGGAGCGAGGAGATGGCAATGCTCTCCTCCGAAAAATCAAGTCCGTACACCTCGCGCACGCGGGAGCGCGCGAGATAATCGCAAAGGCAATCGTACACATTGAGGCTATGCTCCAGCAGACCGCCGGGGTATGCGCCGTGATAGCGCGTGCTGGCGGGAGCGGTAAAGAAATCGCAATTATCCGAGCAGAGATAGTCAAGCAGCTTCTCCGCGCCGTCGCGATGGATCTTTTCTTTAAATATGGAAACAAAGCGCTCCTCATTCGAAAGCTTCACCTCAGGCGTGAAGCCACCGTTATCAAAAAACATCTCCATAAATATTTTTCCTCTTTTCCATTTTTTAAGTTTATTTTTCCAGCATTTAACTTTATTTCTCCAATTTAAAAGCGAATTATCATTTTAACTTTCCATTTTAAAAGGTGCCCGATTTTTGGGTACCTCTATTATATCACGCAACAAGCGTAAAGGCAACAACTTTTTATCATCTTAAAAATTTCTTTTCAAGTTGTAGACAAGCATTTTATTTTATGTTATAATATAATTTGCATATTTATATTGTTCAACGCGAAAGGATCCCTATATGGACATCAAACTCTCTACACAGCCCTACAAGGGCACCCGCGATTTTTATCCGCGTGAAATGAAGCTGCGCAACTGGTTTTTTGGCAAGATCAGAAGATCCCTGGAAAATGCCTGCTTTGACGAATATGACGGGCCGATGCTCGAAAGCCTTGACCTCTACGCCGCCAAAAGCGGCGAGGAGCTTGCCAAGGAGCAGACCTACAACTTCACCGACCGCGGCGGCAGAAGCCTTGCCATCCGCCCCGAGATGACCCCCACCGTAGCACGCATGGTTGCGGCAAAGATGGGCGAGCTGAACTATCCCTTAAAGTGGTTCTGCATCTCCAACATGTATCGCTATGAGCGCCCCCAGCGCGGCAGACTGCGTGAGTTCTGGCAGTTGAATGTTGATATTTTCGGCTGCGATACCTTTGAGGCGGATCTTGACGTGATCGAAAGCGCCATTTCTCTGCTGCGCGCCTTTGGCGCCGACGAGAGCATGTTCCGCGTGCACATCAACAATCGCCGCTTCTTTAACGATGCCATTGCCGCTATTGCGGGCACAGACAGGGAGGGCAGCCGCAGGGTCTCAAAGGTTGTGGATCGCAAGAACAAGGTGCCGCGCGAAAATTACGAGACAGACCTCAAGGCTTTGGGGCTGAATGATGCGCAGATCGCAAAAATTGATGAGCTTTATAAAATGGATGTAATGGAGGCAACCGCGCTTTGCCCCGATTCGGTTGGCGCACAGGAACTGCGTGCCCTCTTTGATGCCTTGGAGAAAACGGGGCTGCTCAAATACTGCATGTTTGACTTCGGTATTATCCGCGGTCTTGATTACTACACCGGCACCGTGTTTGAGGTGTTTGACGAAGCCCCCGAGAACAACCGCGCCATGTTCGGCGGCGGGCGCTATGACAACCTTGTGGGGCTCTTTGCAAAAAACGCAAAGATCTCGGGCGTTGGCTACGGTATGGGCGATGTAACGCTTGAAAACTTTCTCACCACGCACGCCCTTGTTCCCGACCTTGACAACGACGGCACCAAGGTGCTTGTGACTCGCTTTGACGATATACCCCTTGAGACATACACCGCGCTGGTGGATACCATGCGCGCGGGCGGCGTGCGCGCCGCGCTTTATCTCGGCAACAAAAAGTTTGGCAAGCAGATCGATTTTGCCGCCAAGGAGCATTACAGCCATGTTGTGATCATGGGTGGTGATGAGCTTGCCGCAGGTACGGTAAAGGTAAAGAACCTGGCAACGCGCGAGGAGGCGGTGGTAAACACCGCAGAGCTCGCCGCATTTTTCGGATAAGCACAGGAGAACGGTATGGTTTATTTATTTCTTGCAAACGGATTTGAGGAGATCGAGGCGCTTTGCCCGCTGGATCTCCTGCGTCGCGCCGGCGTGGAGGTCACGACCGTAGGCATTGGCGGAGAGATGATCTCGGGCTCGCACGGCATTACCGTGGCGGCGGATATCCCCGAGGGAATGTTTGCCGACAGCGACCCGGATATGGTGATCCTGCCCGGCGGCATGCCCGGCTCAAAAAATTTGGATGAGAGTCGCGTGGTTGATACCGCCCTGAAGGTAGCGGCACGCAAGGGTGCCCTGATCGCCGCCATTTGCGCCGCGCCCATGGTGCTGGGGCACCGTGGGCTGCTTGCGGGCAAGGAGGCAACCTGTTATCCCGGCTTTGAAAAGGAGCTGACCGGTGCCAAGATTTCCAAAAAGCGCGTGGTGCGCGATGGCAACATCATTACCGCTACAGGCATGGGTGTGGCTCTCGAATTTGGGCTTGAGCTGGTTGTAGCCATGAAGGGACGCGACGTGGCGGAGCAGCTGCGCCGTGCCGTAATTGCCGATTGATGCAGCCAACCGATAAACGCGCGCTGCGCCGCCAATTACTGGCGGTACGTGCGGCAATATCCGCGGAAGAAAAGTGCTTGCTTGACGGGGCACTTTGCCGCAGCATTGCCGCGCATCGCTATTTTGGCGCCGCGGATGCCCTTCTTTGCTATTTGCCCATGCGCGGTGAGCCTGATCTCACCCCGCTTTTTGCCATAGCAAAAGCGCGCAATATCCCCGTATATTTGCCACGTTGCGACGAAAACGGTATGCGGTTTCTCCTGTTTACAAGTGAAAATGAGCCGGTGCCCGACCGATTTGGCATTTTAGCCCCGCCTGCCGATGCACCCGAAGCCGCACTGACCGCCGACACGCTTTGCCTTGCCCCCGGGCTTGCCGCAGGCAGGGACGGTACGCGTCTTGGCTACGGCGGCGGGTTTTATGACCGTTTTTTGCCCCGCTTTGGGGGATATGTGCTGTTTCCGCTTTACGCGCGCCTCGTGCTTGACACGCTGCCGTGTGAGGCGCATGACTATTTGATCGATCCCCAAAGCATTATTACCGAGAAAGGAGAGATTTCGGATGCCAAGCTGGATCCCCGCGCGACCGACCTATAAAAAAGAACACCGTACGGTGGGCTTTATGGCGCTTGCCGCCTTTCTGCTCCTGTTTCTCTGCCATTTTCTCACCCCGTATCTCCCCCTTCCCCCCAACATGCCGTGGCTTACCCCGCTGCTTTGGAGCGTGCTCTCACTTTTACTGCCTGCGCTTTGCTACATGCTGTTTCGCGGGCGCGGCTATAGGAATGCGCTCCGCTTACAGATGCCGCGCGGCACACACACGCCACTCTTGATCGTTGCATTCTTCGCGCTCTTTTCGGGTACGCTGTTGCTATCGATCCTGTGCGGCGGCACCGAAACGCTTGGCAACAGTGTGACGGTTTTTGACACCGCTCCCCCAAAAACGGTATGGGAAATGCTGTTATCATTACTGACATCTGCGGTCCTGCCCGCACTATTTGAGGAGCTTTTCTTTCGCGGTATTGTGGCAGTGGAATACGAGCGCCGCGGCGCCTTTCGCGCCATTTTGATGAGCGCCCTGCTCTTTGCACTGCTCCGCTTTGATCTTTCCAACCTACTTGCCTATTTCTTTGCGGGTGTGCTTCTTGCGCTGGTGCTTTACGCAACCAATTCCCTGCTTGCCACCATGCTCCTGCATGTGCTTTACGGCATCACGGCAAGCCTCACTCAACCGTATTTGAACGCCCTTTACCACTTTACGGGCACAGTGCAGCTGTTTTTGTTTATTTTTGTACTGATGCTTTTGGTATCATTGATCCTCTTTTGTCGTGCATGTGCGCGCATTTATCGGGCACGTGACGAGCAAGGCATTGCCAATCCGCGCCGTGACGTTCCCTACAACGTGCAGTTTTATACCGTGCTGGATGCCGTCAGCGACCCCACCATCATTCTTTCGGTTGGCGTTGCTGTTGCGGGATTTATCACGCTTTAATCTCAAGTCACAGCCGCCACTGTAGTGACGGTCTGTTTATACCAAGCTAAAAAAGTCGCTTTGTCACCTTAAGTGATAAAGCGGCTTTTTTTATTTCACTTGACCTTGTTATCGCAAATAAAACATCTGATGGCTTCTGCAAAATCTCTACCGAGACATCTCAGTCCTTCTGCAGATACCTTGTTCTGTACAGTACCGGCATACGTGCTCTCCAGTGTACATGCCAAAACATTTTCCGGGCGGTTGTTCATGTATAAGGAGAACATAGGGCGTTGCCTCAGAGGACGCTCCTTAAAATTGGCATTCATTTGTCGATTTACTTCTATATTAAAGGACATACCGGGTGACGTATTTTTCTCTGCTAACAGATCGGAAAAGCGATCAAACACGTCCTTCTTTCCCTCACAGAAAAAGTAGCAGTGGTCGCTATCATCTTTCCAGTGATTGGGAGAATGCAGATCGAAGCCGTAATGACAGCCATATTTTTCCACGTAAGCCTTTAGTGCTGCAACCTCGGGATAGATTGAAATAGACCGATCGATATAATCTCTGTTGTGATCGTGAGGCAAGCGACACTTTCCCTGATCTCCGTCTACCACTCCGTCATAATCCACAAACGGCACGGCGAGAATACGCGTGTTGGCAATAGGTGATTTTACCAGTGCTTCCACAAGCCCCTCCATAACATAAGCTCCCGTGGATTCGCAACAGTGATGATGCGCCGTGAAAATAATGCTGATGTCTCCTTCTCCTATTTGAAGGCAGGGCACAATATTTCTCTTGCGACTTTGACAAAAATCAGTAACGGTAAGCCCGTTTTTCTTAGCAAAGGCGAAAAGGTGCTGGGGGTGGTACAGTATGTGGTGCGCAAAATACACTTTCGCTTCGCCTTCTCCAAAACGGTAAGTAAAGCTTTGGTAGTCCTCCGAAACCTGATCGTGCCAGCTCCAATCCATAAGATCGTGGCTGACGGCAGGCCCCCAATAGCCAAGTCTGCGACGACCGAGATGAAAGGTCAATTCCTGTCCTTGCGCACCTTCCACGCAAAACGCCCAATAAAACCAATCCCCATCCGTGTCTCTCAATTCGTTTTTGAGATAAACGTGATCGCCTTCTCGATGGTCTATCATAATATTGCCACCAACGAATTTATTGTGAATTGTCATTATCTTCACGATTCCTTTCATAAATTTGTATCTTTCAAGTTTGTTGAGCCTCGAGGATAAGCTTTCTGAGCGCTTCGGCAAAATTTCTACCGAAGGCTCTTAACCTTTCCGGAGTGGCTTTATCTTGCGCAGTACCTACGCAAGAGCATTCCAGAGAGAAAGATATGATGTTTTCGGGCAAGCTGCCCATATATACATCAAATGATGGAACATGTTCAATGGTAATTTCTTTAAATTTATCGTCTGCCGACGAGATTATTTCTGGGCTATATATCATTGCATCCGGTGCGTTCTCTTGCAATAACAATTCCGAGAAGCGGTCTATTCTGTCATTTTTGCATCTGCGGTGAATAAAGCAACGGCATTTTTCTTTTGTACGGTAATTCGAATCCGGCGAATGAAAATCGATGCCGTAATGGCAGCCATATTGCTTAACGTAGGATTTCATTGCTACAACCTCCGGATAAATAGGCTGCTCAATATAATCTCTGTTATGATCGTGTGGATAACGATCATTCCCCGGATCTCCCGCTATCACTCCGTCATAATCCATAAAGGGAACGACAAGAATGCGCGTGTTGTCAATAGGCGACTTTACCAAAGCATCTACAGTTCCCTCCAAAACGTAAGACCCAGCAGATTCATTGCAGTGGTGACGAGCCGTTAAAACAATGCTGATATCTCCCTCTCCTATTTGAAGGCATGGTACGGAATTCCATTTGCGGCTTTTGCAAAATTCGGTAACCAAAAGCCCTTTCTTCTTAGCGAATGCCAGAAAATGCTGCGGATGATACAGAATGTGCTTGGCAAAATATACCTTCGTTTCATTCTCTCGAAAGCGATAGGTGAAGCTACTACCATCCCCCAAGACCTGATCGTGCCAGCTCCAATCCACAAGATCGTGGCTTACAGCAGGTCCCCAAGAATCAAGGCGGCTAACATGAAATGTCAGCTCGCGTCCTT
>CAZOWH010000013.1:0-20247 GCA_964583425.1 uncultured Lachnospiraceae bacterium | reverse complement strand
GTAATGGCTTCTGGCCGCCTGCAGGTGAGATCGATTACAAGGGTACAGCTACCGGCACTGCCACGGCAGCTGCGATCTCCCGTGTGGAGGATGTTGCTTGTGGTCCCGAGGGCACGTGGACGATCTTTGACTACGAGCGCAGTAAGATCTTTACCTACGACTATGACGGCAATCTTCTCTTTGCATTTGGTGATACCGGTGATCAGCTGGGTAACATCAACACAAAGTCGATCCGTGCAATCTGCTATCAGGACGATGTGTTCTTGGTGCTTGCGGTTACGGGTGAGGTTACTGTGTTCAAGCGCACCGAGTACGGTGATATTCTGATCCAGGCTCTTTATCATCAGAACGAGCGTCTTTACGACCGCGCGATCGATGACTGGAAGGAGATCCTGATGCGTAACTCCAACTACGATGCCGCTTATATCGGTATCGGTCAGGCGCTTGCGCGTAGCGGTAAATATGAGGAGGCTCTTGAATATTACCGCTCTGCTTACGATACTGAAAACTATTCCGTTGCTTACAAAGAGCTCCGTAAGGAGTGGATGTCCCGCTTCTTCCTGCTTATTCCAGTTGTGATCGTTGTTGTCTTTATTTTGCTGGGCAAGTTCCTCAAGCATGCTGCTAAGATCAACAAGCAGGTGTCGGTTTCGGGCAGTAAGCGTACCTTCAAGGACGAACTTTATTATGTCTTCCACCTGATTTTCCATCCGATGGATGGCTTCTGGGATCTGAAGCACGAAAAGCGCGGTTCGGTACGCGCGGCTTTGGTATTCCTGGTGATCACGGTGGTAGCACTCTTCTACCGTGCGGTGGGCTCCGGCTATGTTATGAATCCGCAGGGAACAGGCAGTGCAAACATCTTTATGCAGGTGCTGGTGGTATTTGTACCCGTGCTCCTCTTTGTGGTTGCCAACTGGTGTCTTACCACGCTGTTTGAGGGTGAAGGTAGCTTCAAGGATATCTTTATTGCCGTAGGATATTCGGTTCTGCCCATTGCAATTACAACCATTCCCGTAACGCTGTTCTCGAACTTCGTTGTGGCTGAGGAGCTTGACATTCTTAATCTGATCGTCGTTCTTGGCTTTATCTGGGCAGGTATGCTCATCTTCTTCGGCACCATGGTCACGCACGACTACACCATGGGTAAGAACCTTGTTACCACTCTCGGTACCATTGTCGGTATGGCGTTTATCATGTTCCTCGGTGTGCTCTTCACATCGCTTGTTATGGATATGGCAAGCTTCTTTACCAGCATCGTTTCCGAGATCAACTATCGACTGTAAGCGCGGAAAGGAGATAAAAAATGAAAAATAAAAAACTGCTGATGCGGTTCCTCTGCGCGCTTTTGTCGGTGTTGATGCTTGCGTGCATGGTTCCCGCTGTTACGGTTTCCGCTGACGACGGTACGGGTACGGTTACCGAGGATACGGAGATCGATTACACCAACGTTGCCTATGATAGTGCTGAGGCACGTATTGCGGCAATGACCAAATATTTCGACAACGGCGAGTATTCGCTTTACTGCGATGAAACACTTGGCGTTGTTGCATACAAAAAGAACGCCACGGGCGAGATCCTCTTTACCAATCCTTGGGATATGACCAAGGAGAGCAATACAGAGGATACGGTTCGTAACCCCTTGATGTCTCAGATCATTCTTGAATATGAGGACAGCCAAAAGGGCGGCGCTACGCTGAACAGCTATGAGGATGCGATCCTGAAGGGGCAGTTCGCGGTCACACCTATTCAAAACGGTGTGCGCGTTGAATATGCACTGGGTGAGATCTCTGCTCGTATTCTGGTGCCGATGCGCATAGAGAGAACGAGCTTTGAGGAAAAGATCCTGAAGCCCCTTGAGGAAAACCTCACCAGCTTCGAATACAGTAAATTCTGGGTATATTTTTCCTTGAAGCAGCAGGGCGGCATGGGTATTGCTACCGCGTACCCTGTAACCGAGGAGAAGGGTATCGATATTTACGTATTTAACGGTGATCCCGAAAACACCAAGGTCCTGCGTGAGCTTGAGGCAAAGATCCTTGAATACTGCCCCGATTACTCCTTTGCCCAGTTGGACGAGGATTATGAGCTGGTAGAATACGAGTACGAGGCAACCTCGCCTGCAGTATTCAGAATGGCTCTTGAGTACACCATTGACGAAAACGGACTTTCGGTGTGCTTGCCTGCAAACGGTCTGCGCTACGACGAGACCGCTTATCGCGTAACCGACCTTCAGATACTGCCTTATATGGGTGCCAGCTACAAGGGCAATCCTACTCGAACGGTAAAGACCAATACGGGTAGCACAGGTGCCGGCACGGCTACCGATGCAGAAACCGAGGTCGTTTACTTTGACAACGGTACCACCTATTCCGGTTATTCCTTCCTGCCCGACGGCTCCGGTGCTTTGTATGAGCTTACGCAGAAGGCTGCCCGTGTTGCCCGCGTTTACGGAAACGACTACGCACTGCTCTCTGTTACGGGTACACACACCACGCCGATGCGCATGCCTGTCTTTGGTCAGGTGTTGACCGCTACCGATAAGGATGGAAACAAGGTCAGCAGTGGCTATATGGCGATCATTGAAGAGGGTGAGTCACTCGCTTCCATTGCGCTCAACCACGGCACGAACGATTATACCTCTATTATCCCGTCCTTTATCACAAGACAAGCCGATACCTCGAAATCCAGTTGGACGGTGTATGCAGCTCGCCGTTATGCCGATGACTACAAGATTCGTTATATTATTTTGTCTGATGACAACAAAGCAAAAGAGGCGGCTCTTGATAGCTATTACGAGTGCTCTTGGATGGGCATGGCTTGCGCATACCGCGATTACCTGGATGCGCAGGACAACGGCTTTGAGCGTTTGACCGAAAGTGATGTTTCCACATCCATCCCGCTGTATATCGAGACCTTCGGTTGCATGGATACCGTGAAGCAGATTCTGTCGGTTCCCGTAACCGTTTCTGTGGCACTCACCTCCTTTGAGGATATCGAGACCATGTACGAATATCTGCTTGGCGAATCGGTCACCAATGTTAAGTTTAAGCTGACCGGCTATGCCAACGGCGGTATTTATTCCGAGGTGCCCTATAAGCTGAAATGGGAGGGATCTGTTGGCGGCAAGTCCGGCTTCAAGGATCTGCTCGAATATGCAGCTGCACATCCCGAGTTGGGCATTTTTCCCGACTTTGACTTCGCTTACACCCAAAGCTCTGATAGTTCTGTGAACATGAAGAAGTACGGCGCACGTACGGTTGATAACCGCTACACCTCGAAGCGTACTTATTCCGTGACACAGCAGACACTGGTCAGCCATTATCAGATGGTTCTGTCTCCCGCAACCTTTAGCCATTTCTATGAGAAGCTGGAGAAGAGATATGCCAAGTACAGCAATGCGGCAATTTCGCTCTCTACCATGGGTAGTGATCTGAACTCGAGCTTTGATGAAGAAAATGTATCGCTGCGCGAGGACTCCAAGAATTATGTCATGCAGGCGCTTGACTACTTCACCTCTAAGAATTATGAGGTGATGGTAGATGGCGGCAATGCTTACACATGGAGATATGCCGATTATATTCTGGATGTACCGCTTACCTCCAACCGTTATAACAACGAGTATGCTACTGTTCCCTTTATGGGCGTGGTGCTGCACGGTTATGTAGAGTTTGCGAGCACGCCTCTTAACACCGAGGGTAATCTTACCTACGCGATGCTGAAGGCAATGGAAAGCGGCGCAGGTATCTACTTCGTTCTTTCCTATACCAATACCGAGCTCCTCAAGGAGGATGAGATTCTCTCTCAGAACTACTCGGTACGTTATGACATTTGGCAATCGCGTCTGGTTGAGATCTATAAAGAGCTCAATGCTGTGCTTGCCGATGTGCAGACAAAGCTAATCATCGGTCACGAGTTCCTCGAGGACAGCGTGCGTATCCCCGATAAGGATGAGCTGCTCAGTGATGCCCTTGAGGAGGCAGCTAAGCAGGCTGCGGCCGTACAGGAGAGAATTGATAACATCAATCTTGCAACCACCGGTATTTCGCAGGTTTCCACCAGATTGGATGGCTATCAGGCAATGCTGACGGCACAGTATGCCGCTATTCAGGCACAGCGCGCATCCGACAGTGTATTGATGACTGCTTGGAATACCTACCTTGCCGATAAGAGCGTTGCTAACGAAAGAGCATTTATGCTGGCACTTACCACTTATGTGGCACAGCCCATGGCAAATCTTGTTGCAATGAGAGCTGCCATCGACGGATTGAAGGACTCGGCAACACTGAACTATCAGTATCTGGTAGACACGGGCGCTGAGGCATGGATCATCGAGGATGCTGCTGAAGCACTTGCTCGCATCAATACTACTTACGATGCCATCTGCGCGCAATACGGCACAAAGGATGCTACATTCGTTTACGCAGCTGAGAAATTCAACGACCTGACCGCTTATGCGGATGTGTCGGTGGAGGATCTGCTTGCGGTATATGCCGGTGCATTGGCAGGTGATGGCGGTCAGTCCAAAATCAATGTGAATCTTGCAAACGTTGTTGCAACGCTTGCTGAGAAGCTTGAGATCAAGTCCGAGCCTGTGGCTGAGGATCTTATTGCGACCGAGGAGACCAATACCTCATATAAGTATGCGGTGGACAACGAGGTTGTGCTGGTCACCTACGGCGATTACGATGCAAACGGTAATGAGGTGGCTTACAAGTCGCTCATTCTGAACTTTAACGACTATGCAATTACAACCACAGTTAACGGTGTTGTTTACAATGTAAACGCATATGACTACGTTGTGATCATGCATACGACCAATTCTTAAGGGAGGTAAGAACATATGACAAATCAAGTCGAAGCGTCGGCAGCTCAGACTGCACCCGCTAAAAAGAAAAAAATTGCCTCTCTTGATAAGAGAAAATCCCGCGCGGGCTGGCTCTTTGTGCTGCCCTTCATCATCGGTTTGGTATTTATTTACCTGCCTATTCTGTGGGAATCGATCACCTATAGCTTTTATAACTATTCGTCGGTCAAGGGCATCGTCACCAAGGAGTTTGTTGGCTTCCAGCACTACTCAACGGCACTCTTTGGTGATGCCGCCTTCGCACAATCGCTTCTTACCGGCTTGCAGGAAATGGCATTTGACATTCCCGCAATCCTCATTTTCTCGCTTTTCGTTGCGGTGATCCTCAACCAAAAAATGGTGGGGCGTGCTGCTTTCCGTGCCATCTTCTTCCTGCCCGTTGTGGTATCCACGGGTATGATGGAGTCGATCATGTCTACCTCTTACGGTGCGTCCGGTAACAATATGGACCTTGGTATGGAGGAAAGTGCTACCGAAAAGCTGGAATCCACCATGGCGCTCGAGGGCTTGCTTGCAAGCATCTTTGAGGGGCTTGGCTTCGGCTCAGGGTTGGTTACGTACATCTCCTCAGCCGTAGCAAGTATTTCGGGTATCATCAACCGCTCCGGTGTACAGATCTTGATCTTCCTTGCAGCCCTGCAGTCGATCTCTCCCGCTATTTATGAGTCCTGTCAGATCGACGGCGCTACCTCGTGGGAGACATTCTGGAAGATCACATTCCCCATGGTAAGTCCGATGATTTTGGTAAACGCGGTTTATACGATCATCGACTCCTTTACCACCGATTCGAATACGGTTATGAAGGTTATCAATAACACGTATATCGGTGTAAAAGAGGGCTCAAAGCACATCAGTGCGGCAATGGGTTGGATGTACTTCCTTGTTGTATTGCTGATAGTTGGTATCGTAGCGGGTATTTTCTCCGCATACGTCTTCTATCAGAGAAGAGATTAAGGAAAGGAGGATGCTATTATGACACAAAATATGGATAACAAGCCGCAAGTCGTGCGTGAATCCAAGAACAAGATTCGTGTGGATTTTGAGCGCACCAGTCTCAAGGAACGCCTCAAAGCCAAATACCTTTCGGCGTATTTTGCCAAGAATGTTCTGTGGTATATCTTCCGTCTCCTTCTTCTCATCGGTATCGCGTTTGTCATTCTCAAGCCCTTCTATACGATGGTGATGCGTTCCTTTATGGCGCCGGAGAACTTTACCGATGTTACCGTTGTAAATGTGCCGCGTGCATTTTCGGTAGTTATTTACAAATCGATCATTGTCGATCTTGAATATTTCAAGATCTTCTTCCTCACATTGGCTCTTTCCCTTGGCTGTGCGATTTTGCAGACCTTCTCTTGTGCTCTCATTGGCTACGGTCTTGCCAAGTTCAGATTCCGTGGTGCGAAGGTGATCTTCCTCTTGGTTATTTTGACACTGGCCATCCCGCACGGTACGATGCAGTCCGCGATCTTCTACCGCTTCCAGCATCTGGATATCTTTGGTATCTTCAACTTCCTTGCCGGTGGCGCGCGCACAGGCATTGAGGGTCTTGATGCAGTACTTGCAAAGATAAAGATCCTACCCGAGAGCTTTGTCGGCGGTATCAGCACGATCAGAAGCGTTGTGCCGATCCTTCTGATGTCTGTCACGGGTCTCGCCTTCAAGAACGGTCTTTACATCTTCTTGTTGCGCCAGTTCTTCCGCGGTGTACCTGATGAGCTTGAGGAATCGGCTTACCTTGACGGTGCAAATACCTTCCGTACATTTGTGCAGGTTATTTTGCCTCTTTCGGTGCCGATGCTGATTACCGTATTCCTGTTTGCGTTCTGCTGGCAGTGGACGGATGACTTCTATCTCCCACTGTTCTTTACAGGCACTCCTCCCGCATTTATGACCTATTTGCCGAGCATGGAGTTGCCCGCGACCCTGGCAACCATTCAATCAAATTTGCCCGGTGGCGGAGCTGCATACAAGCAGGCGATCGTCTACGCTTGCGGTCTGATGGCTTGCTTCCCGCTTATCATTCTTTACCTCTTCTGTCAGAGACATCTGGTACAGGGTATCGAGCGTTCGGGTATCGTAGGATAATCGCTTCGCACAATTCTATCGGAGCATTTTAATGTTCCGTAACTCAAATCCTGTTGCCGCCTTGGCGGCAACAGGATTTTTAAAAAGGAGACATTTTTATGAGAGCACTGGGAAATATAATTTGGTTTTTGTTGGTCGGTTTTTGGACAGCGCTTGTTTGGCTTTTTGCCGGTGTACTGCTTTGTATAACGATTATCGGTATTCCGGTTGGAATGCAATTCATTAAGTTTGCCCACCTTACGGTTTTGCCGTTTGGCAAAAAGGTAGTAACAAGCTTTGGCGCGCACCCCATTGCCAATATTGTTTGGATTTTAGTTGGTGGTCTTTCCATGGCGGTTGCACAGATCGTGGCGGGGGCTCTTTTGCACATTACGATCATTGGCATTCCGTTTGGCAAGCAATGCTTTAAGCTGGCAAGCCTTGCCATCGCACCTTTTGGGGCAAAGGTGTATGATTGAGCGTAGGATCCATCTAAAAAACCGCCGATCGGGATTTCCCAATCGGCGGTTTTGCATTAGGTAAATTTTATGTAAACGCACGGGCGCTTTCAATTGCTTTGTGCCATTTTTGCAGGCGTGCGGTGCGCGTGGCATCATCAAGATAAGGGGAAAAGGTTTTGGCAGTGTTGGCAAGTGCTGTAAGCTCGTCAAGGCTTTGATAAGCACCCACTGTGAGTCCTGCCATAGAGGCTGCGCCCCATGCTGTTGTTTCAATGCACGCGGGGCGTGCGATCGGCAGCGCTGCGAGGTCGCTTTGCGTTTGCAGCAGCAAATTGCTGACCGAGGCACCGCCGTCCACGCGTAGCAACGGAACGGCAAGTCCTGTATCGCGGCGCATGGCATCGATCACATCTACGGTCTGAAATGCCATGGCATCCAGCGTAGCGCGTACCAAATGCGCGCGCGTGGTACCGCGTGTAATGCCGCAGATCGTGCCGCGCGCGGCGGTATCCCAATACGGTGTGCCAAGCCCCACGAAGGCAGGGACGAAATAAACACCGCCACTATCGGCAACAGAGGCGGCAATGGTCTCACTTTCACCGGCAGAGACGATCAGACCAAGCCCGTCACGCAGCCACTGGATCGCCGCACCGCAAATGAAAACCGAGCCCTCAAGCACGTAAGTGGTCTCGCCGTTTAACTGCCAGCCTATGGTCGTCAGCAGCCCGTTTTCTGAGGTAACGGGAGCTTTGCCCGTGTTCATCAGGAGAAAGCCGCCCGTACCATAGGTATTTTTTACATCACCCGCCGCAAAGCAGCACTGCCCAAAAAGCGCCGCCTGCTGGTCACCCGCAACGCCGCCTATGGTGATAGGTGCGCCAAACAGCGAGGGTGTTGTTTCGCCGAATACGCCAACTGTCGGCAATACCGTAGGGAGCATGGCGCGGGGAATATCAAAAAGCTCCAACAGTTCGGTATCCCATTCAAGCGTGTGAATATTAAAAAGCATTGTGCGCGAGGCGTTGGAGGGATCGGTTGCATGTACCTTGCCGCCTGTGAGATTGTAGATCAGCCATGTGTCAACTGTGCCAAACATCAGCTCGCCGTTCTCGGCACGTTTTTGGGCTTCCGGCACGTTTTGCAGGATCCATTGGAGCTTAGTTGCGGAGAAGTAGGGGTCGGGTGCCAGCCCCGTTTTTTGGCGTATCAGCAGGTCTTTTCCCGTCTTGCGCAGGGCTGAGCAGACCGCCTCGGTGCGGCGGCACTGCCAAACAATGGCAGGGCAGATCGGCTCACCTGTTTTTCTGTCCCACACCACGGTGGTCTCACGCTGATTGGTGATGCCAAGTCCTGCAATATCGGCAGCGGAAAGCCCGGAGCTCTTCAGTGCCTCGCGTGCTGTTGCCAGCTGGCTTTCCCAAATTTCATTTGCATCGTGCTCTACCCAGCCTTCCTTGGGGAAATACTGGGTAAACTCACGTGCGGTCTTGGCAACGATCTTACCCTCACGGTCAAAAATAATGCATCTTGAGCTGGTCGTACCCTGGTCAAGAGCCATTAAATATTGCTTCATATTGCCTGCTCCTTTCGGATCATTCGTTTTTTGTTTCTCGTGGTGCACACGCGGCGCACATGAAATGTCGGTTCAAAGGAAAGAATAAAATCGCCGCTGTTGGTGGAAAGCTTGGTCATGGTGCCAAAGCGCTCACGGTAATTTTTCATCACGGCGACAAAAAAATCTTCGGGAACTCCGAAATGCTCGGCAAATTCCCAAGGCTCGCGGCAACCGTTCAGCGAGGCGTTCAGCAAACCCTTAATGCCTACCAAACGGTCAAAAATGCGCTCACGCGTGCGGCGCTCCATGCGTGCATCGTGTAAAATGTCGCCATAGGAATGCAGCGCATGAGTCAGTTCCTCGCAAAGCACCACGGTGCGCTCTGCACGTGTATCTACCTGCGCACTGATGGCGATGGTATCATCACAGCACAGCCCGCGGATGCGTGGCGAGGCAAAGGGATATTTTTCAATCACGGTGATGCCGTTTGCTTCTGCTTCATCGAGTAATTTTTCGTACATAGCGCCTCCCTTAGCGTGTTCTCTTAGATTTGACAAAACGCACGAAGTCCTCGATCTCCTTCAATTCCTCATCGGAGAATTCCTCCCCCTCAAAGTGTGCCGCCAAGGTGTGTGGGCGCTCCTCCTCCCAGCCTGTGAGAAATGCGGGTGTCACACCCAGTGCGCGTGCCAGCTTTTCCAGCGCCTCGGTGGGTACTTTGTCGGTCTGCCCTGTGGCGTAACGGTGAACAGCAGATTTCGTGAGGCCCGCTGCGGCTGCCAGCTCGCCATAGGAAAGGTCAAGAAGCTTCATTTGTGCGCGAATGCGATCCGATACAGTCATAATTGCTGCCTTTCTGTGCATTTGCAATGTGCGTGTGCAACACCGCAAACGTTTTTCTTCGATTTTATTTTATCAAAGCTGCCTCGGTGTGTCAATCGGTCGTCTCAAAAACGCGACGAATTTACATTTTGTTCATCTTTTGGTTCTTGACAAATCGCATGCTATCGTGTATGATGTAATCGTCTCAAAAACAGGACGAAATGGTTGAAACAGCCCAACGTATGCTGATACAGAAGCGCTTTTCCTGTGCTGCAGCGGCTTTGCTCACTCGAGACGTCTCAAAAATGGGACGAGCGTGTGTTTGAATAATGTCCCAAAATCAAAACAAAAAAGGAGGAAAAAGGAAAGATGCCGGTTGCAGGAATGTGCCCGTATTTCCGCTATGAAAAATCGGGCATCACGTATTGTGAATGTGGGGAACTGAAATTCCCGGATCGCCGTGCAAGACGTGATATCGTTTACGGCTATTGCGGTCATCCCGATGACTATAAGCGCTGTCCGTTTAAATGCGCGCTTGACGGCTATTACGAAAGGAGATACCAATGAAGGAACAAGAAAAGAAAATGCAGGAAGAGAAGCAGGTCATGGCGCAAAGCGCCGCGCCCGCCCGCGATCTGCTTGCCGCAAGAGCAAAGCAGATCAGGGCGCTGCGTGAGGATATTGCGGGGTGGGAGGAAACGGCGCGCCTCTCCTGTGCCTTCATGATGCTGCTGTCACTCGCCCTGGTAGGCGATGAGCAAGCGCAGGAGGCGGTAGAGGCACAACAGGGCACGTCGGGTGACTTGGTGCTCTCGATCTCTCGCACAGGTCTTTCCCATGTGCTTGGTAAGTGGCAGGTTCAAATCGAAAAAGAGGAGAGTGCCTATCGCGTCGCATTTCACGAAGGCGGCACACCGTGAGGTGGTGATGTGCGATGTCGGAGGAAAAAGCAGAAAAGAGAGATGCCTCCTCTGCCGCAGGGCTTTTGTTGGCATCGGGTGCGGCGGCGGTGCAGGTGATCGTGTCGCTTATGCAGGATAGCGAGGTAAAGCCCGAGCTGCGCTTGAAGGCGGCAGAAAGTATACTCGATCGCCTCAGCGGAAGGGGAAGCCTCGCCGAGCCCGACACCAAAGCGGGAGGTGCCATCAGGTTTGAGGGGGTGCTGGAAGAGTGGAGCCGTTGATCTTTCAAAAGCTGCGCCGCGAGGTGCCCAACGCGCGCCAAAGGGAATTCTTTTGCTCAGGGGCACGTCACACGGCATACGGCGGCGCGCGCGGTGGCGGTAAGTCATGGGCAATGCGCCGCAAAATGGTGATGCTTGCCATGCGCTATCCGCGCCTGCGCTTACTGCTTTTGCGTCGCACCCTGCAGGAATTGCGCGAAAACCACATTCTGCCACTGCAAAGTGAGTTGGCGGGCTTTGCAAGCTTTAAAAAGGAGGAGCGTGCGTTCATTTTCCCAAACGGCTCACGTCTTACGCTCGGGTATTGCGATACCGATGGTGATGTACTGCAATACCAAGGCGCGGAGTACGATGTTATCGGCTTTGAGGAGGCAACGCATTTTAAAGAGGAGTGGATCGTATTCATCTGCACGGCACTTCGTACCACCAAAAAGGATTTTTCGGCGCGGGTGTATTACACCTGCAACCCCGGTGGTGTGGGTCATGCCTATATCAAGCGCTTGTTTATTGACCGTCGCTTTGAGGGCTCGGAGCGTGCCGAGGACTATGCCTTCATCCCCGCCGTGGTTTATGACAACCTTGTGCTGATGGAGGCGGATCCCGAATACGTGCGGCGGCTGGAGGCACTGCCCGCACACAAGCGTCGCGCACATCTCGAGGGAGATTGGAATGTGTATGAGGGGCAGGTCTTTGAGGAACTTCGCAATGATCCCGCACATTATGTCGACAGGCGCTTTACCCATGTGGTGGAGCCCTTTGCGCCGCCGCCCACATGGCGCATTTACCGCTCCTTTGACTTCGGTTATGCCAAGCCCTTTTCGGTTGGCTGGTGGGCGAAGGATAACGACGGTAGGCTTTATCGCATTTTGGAATTTTACGGGTGTGTGCGCAATGAGGCAAATGTGGGGGTGCGCATGACACCCGAGGAGATCTTTCGTGAGATCGCACGGATCGAGCGCGAGCACCCTTGGCTTCGCAGCAAGCAGATCACAGGCGTTGCCGACCCCGCCATTTGGGATGCCTCGCGCGGGGAGTCGGTGGCAGAGACAGCAGAGCGTTGCGGCGTGTATTTTGAGCGCGGTGACAATCGGCGTGTGGCAGGCTGGATGCAAATACACAACCGTCTTGCATTTGATCAAAACGGTGTGCCGATGCTTTATGTATTTTCGACATGTCGGGAATTTTTGCGTACGGTGCCGCAATTGCAGTACAGTCGCACGCATGCGGAGGATGTTGACAGCGATATGGAGGATCACATTGCTGACGAAACGCGGTATCTTTGTATGATGGTGCCGATCCGCCCTGCCGCAGCACCGCCGCGTGCGGCGGCAACACTTTATGATCCGCTTGACCGCGAGATCAAGCAATATGCATACCGCAGTGAGGTGCGGTGAAAGGAGAAGAAATGAGAAGGAAAACTGTGATTGGTAAGGCGGAGGTGCGCGCCGCCATGGAGGAGCTGCTTGCGTGGCGACGTGAGCGAGAGGGCTTTTTTGCACGTGTGCGAGATGAGGAGGAATGGTATCGCCTGCGCATGGCACCCCGCGCCCGCCGCAACAGCGAGGGCGAGGTATTTGCCCCCACCTCGGCATGGCTTTTTAATGCATTGATGCAAAAGCATGCGGATCTGATGGAAAATATCCCCGTTGCGGTCTGCTTGCCGCGTGAGGAGAGCGATGAGGACGATGCGCGTGCACTTTCCGCTATTTTGCCCGTGATACTTGATCGCTCGGGCTTTGAGGGGGCGTATTCCGACAATATGTGGTATAAGCTCAAGCATGGCGTTTGCGCGTGGGGCGTTTTTTGGAATACCGAGCTCGAAAACGGGCTGGGGGATATTGACGTGCGCCGTGTGGATCTTTCGTGCCTTTATTGGCAGCCGGGGGTAAAAAATTTGCAGCATTCTCGTTCGGTATACTTTGTAGAGGAGACCGAGGTCGCTGCGCTGCGCGCACAGTTTCCGCGCTATGACGGAAAAACGGGCAGAGATCTGGATGCCTTTTTCTGCCCGCAGGGCGAGAAGGGAGATCGAGTGGCGGTTGTGGATTGGTACTATAAAAAACGCACGCCCGAGGGACGCACGGTGTTGCATTATTGCAAATTTGCAGGGGATACGGTGCTGTTTTCTACCGAAAATGACCCGCTTTACCAAAACGGATGGTATGAGCACGGACAGTACCCCTTTGTGCTTGATGTGCTCTATCCGATCGAGGGCAGCACAATGGGCTTTGGCTTGATCGCGCTGGGGCGCGACCCTCAGATGTACATTGACCGTATGGACCGTAATCTGCTGGAATACATGGATTGGGCAACGCGTGTGCGCTATTTCTGTAAGAAGAGCACGGGCGTGAACGAGGAGGAGTTTTGCGATCTTTCTCGCCGTATCGTTTCGGTGGAGGGTGATCTCGATGAGGAGCGCCTGCGCCAGATCGAGGTGGCTACACTCGATAGCCTGTGGCTCGAGCTAAAAAACGAAAAGATCAAGGAGTTGAAGGAAACTACCGCGAACCGTGATGTGCTACATGGCTCAACCGAAACGGGAGTGACTGCTGCGGCGGCGATCGCAGCTTTACAGGAATCAGGTAATAAGAGCATGCGCGATATCATTAGCGCCTCTTACCGTGCTTTTGTGGAGATGGCACGCCTGATGGTGGAGTGTGTGCGGCAATTTTACGGCGAGGTGCGCTGCTTCCGCGTGTTGGGCAAAAACGGCGGAAACCGTTACTTGCACTGGTCAAACAGCCATATCAAGGAGCAGATAACGGGGCTTTCATCAAACGGACTGCCCCTCACACGCCGTCCGATCTTTGATATTGATGTGCGTGCCGAAAAGCAGAACCCATATACCCGATATTCTTATAACGAGATGCTCAAGAGCCTGTATACGATGGGTGTTTTCAGTCCCGATAATGCCGAGGCGTCACAGCTGCTGCTCGATGCCATGGACTTTCCCGGAATTGAAAATCTGCGCGCGCAGATCGCGCAGTTCATTCGCGACCGTGAGGTGGGCACAGAGCATGCAGCGAAAATGGGCACACCTGTGGCGGAAAAAGCCGAGAGCATACACGTACAAACGCCGTATGAGCGTGCAAAAAACGGTGCCGCGAAGACAACGGATGCCGCTGTGCGCGGCGGTGCGGTATGATCAGGATCTATGCCGATCGGCGGGGCGATAAATGCCGCCTGCTGGCGGTAGGCCACGCGGAAGGGATGGGAGAGGGCAAGCTTGTTTGCGCCGCAGTGTCGGCACTGACAGGGGCGCTGGTCAACTATGCTAAAAACAACCCCGTTTGCCGCCATGTGCGTGCAAATATGGAGGCGGGGCGTGTCTTTTTGTCCTGTTGTGGCGGGCTGGGAAATGCCTTTGAAATGACCGCGGCAGCGCTTGCGCTTCTTGCCGAGGAGTATCCCGAAAATGTGGCATACTACCCGGTTGATCGGCAGTTGACGACAAAACGGCATCTCGTATGATATAATCAGGTAAACAGGGAAAAACGGCATACGTTTCGCTGTTTGACATCACAAAAGAGTGAGGTAAGCATGAAAAAAATAGTATGGTATGATCTCTCGCTTTTCGGCGATAGTGACTTGGGTGGAAAGGAAATGCCTGAGCTCACCCGGCAGGCAACGGGCGAACAGGAAGAAGGCAATACTCCCGCCGCCGGGGAGCAAACCGAGAAAACACGAAAGGAGAGCTTCAAAAGGCTGATGGATGGGGAATACAAGGACCTCTTTCAGGCATTCTTTCAGGAGACCTTCAACCGTCGTTTCAAGGAGCAAAAAAGCATTATGGAGGAGCTGGAACGCGCACGCGGCGTAATTGATGCCGCGGCTGACCGTTACGGCACACGCGATGAGGCGGCGCTGACCGCCGCCATACGGGCGGAAAAGGAAAAAGCTGCGTCGACAGAGGCGGCGTCTGCTGCCTCACCGCGTGAGACGGAGGATGTCGCCGCAATCGATCAGGCGATCGATGCGGCGGTCAAGGCGGCAGTGGAAAAGACGCGTGAGGAGACCGAGCGCGCGGTTACCGAAAGCATCCGCGCCAGAGGCATGCGACCCGCAGAAAGTGCACTGACTCCCGGTGTCAGTAGACATTTCGGCGGCGGCGCCTCACGCCTCACGCGCGCCGAGCGTGCCGAAATGGCACGCCGTGCCGCGCGGGGAGAGCGCATCGAGTTTTAAGCTTCTCATGCCTTTTTGCAGCAATAAAGAAAGGAAAAGGTATGAACAAAGAAACAAGGATATTTGACCTGCAGCGCTTTGGTGCAGGCGAAAACATTAACACGACCGTTGGGTATGCCAACGCAGAGGCAGATACTGTTACGGCATATGTAGAGGGCGGTGGGCTTTCCGATGAGATGCGCACCTATTATGCGGATTACCTCATTGACAATGCAGAGCCCAATCTCATTCACGATCAGTTTGCGCAAAAGCACGCCATTCCCCAAAACGGTGGCAAATCGATCCGCTTTCGCAAATATGATCCGCTGCCAAAGCTCACCGCTGCGCTCTCAGAGGGCGTAACCCCCACAGGGCAGTCCCTCAATATGGGCGCGGTCGAGGCAACCGTCAGGCAGTACGGCGGCTACGTTGAGCTTTCCGACCTGCTGCTGCTTGCCGCCATCGATAACAACCTCGTCATGGCAACCAAGCTGCTTGGCTCTCAGGCGGGCAGAACGCTGGATACCATCACCCGTGAGGTGCTTTGCGGCGGCACGAATGTCCAATACGGCGAGGATGCCGTTACCGCCCGTTATTTGCTGGTGGGCGGGCAGGAAAGCGGCAATCACTACATGAGTGTGGATTGCATCAAGCGCGCGGTGCGCTTCCTCAAAAATCAGAATGCCGAGAAGATCAACGGCGCATACGCTTGCATCATCCACCCCGATTGTGCCTATGACCTTACCAATGACGCCAATTGGAAGTATCCGCACCAATACTGCGACACCAAGGAACTGTATGAGGGTGAGATCGGCATGATCGAGGGCGTACGCTTTGTGGAAAGCACCGAGGCAAAGGTGTTCCATGCCCCCGACCTTACACCCACCTCTCGTACCATGGCGTGCCTTGCGGGTGCCTATACCACGCTGGATAGCGTAGGTGCCGCCACCGAGGGCTTTGGTACGGGCTCGAAGTACCGCCTCAAGATCGGTACAGGCGCTACGGGCTTCCGTGCAACGCGTGATATGGTAGGAAGAGCCGTCTTGATGTATGATGCATCCGAGGCATCCTGGCAGTATGCCGAGATCACGGGCGCCGTTTACAGTGAGGGTGGGGATAACTACCTCTATTTTGACAGACAGCTGGTAGCAGGCGGTGTCGGTGCGACAGATCTCGTAACCACCACCGCGGATATCCTGTATCCCGGTGAGGCGGGGCTCGCGGGCAGAGACGTTTATGCTACGCTCATTCTTGGTGACAACGCCTACGGCACCACCGAGCTCACAGGCGGCGGCTTGCAGCATATCGTCAAGCAGCTCGGCTCCGCCGGTACCGCAGACCCGCTCAATCAGCGCGCAACCGTCGGCTGGAAGGCAACCAAGGCAGCGGCACGTCTGGTCGAGGCGTTTATGATCCGTATCGAGACTGCCTCCACCTTTGAGGTCGGCGAAAACTGATAACGTATCCGTAAAAAACAAAAAAACGCGACACGCGGCAGCACCGTGTGTCGCTGAAAGGAGAATTTATGTCTGCTACTGAAAAAGAACAGGTAACACTTTCAGCGCTGCAAAAGGAGATCAAGGATCTGCGCGCCGCTTATGAGGAAAAGCTTGCGGCACTGTGCGATGAGAAGGAGGAAAGGGCGCGTGCCGAGAGCGAGCAGAGTGAGAAGTTCAAACGCTTTTTGCGTGAGCAGGAGGCATGGCTCAACGAATACGTTGAGGTGCGCCTGTTTAAGGACAATGAAAAATACAAGGATGATGTCTATGTGGCGATCAACGGCAAAAATTGTGTGATCCGCCGCGGCGTGTGGACGAGGATCCGCCGCAAGTTTGCGCTTTTGCTGGATCAGTCCGAGATTCAGGATCTGCGCACGGCAGAGCTGATGGAGCGCGAGGCGGGGCGCTTTGCCGATGAGAGCCGCAGACGCGAGGTGTGAGGTGAAGTGAATGACGAAAAGTGAGGTTTTGGCATTTGTACAAAGCATCAAGCCGCACGAGCTGGAGGAAGCAGTGATGCTTCGCTGGCTCGAGGAACTGGAGAAAAAGATCGCATGTGAGATCCACGGTAGGTTTTCCCGTGAGGAGCAGTATGTCGGGCTTGCCACCGATCAGCTGAGTGTACCCGCACCCTACGATAAGCTCTATTGGACCTATCTTGTTGCAATGCTTGAGTTTGTGCAGGGCACACCCGAGACCTATGAGTTTGCAAACGGTGTGTTCAAGGAGGCATATGGAGAGTACGCACGCTTTATTCAGCGCCGCGGCGGCTTTGGCAAGCGGCGTCTGTGGCGCTAAGGAGGGAGCTATGGCAGTGCTTGAATGGATCTCCGCCAACTGGGAGCTTGTTGGCATTTGCTTCGGTATTCTTGTCAATGCTGCGGCGCTCGCCTACAATATTTATAAGCTTTGCCGTACGGGCAAGATAAAGAATATAGAAAATATAGCGGCACTCTTTGAGGCGGCACGTGAATACGAGCTGCAGGCGGAGCAGTTTGAGGACTATTCCTCAGCAGAGAAGCTTAACTATGTGCTTTCCCGCTTGCGCGTACTATCAGCCGAGCTTGGATGCGAGTTCAACGAGACCGAGTTGACGGCACGCATTGAAGCCGATATCGCTTACTCCAAGGGCGTGAACGCCACGGGTAGGGCGGATACGCTGGAGTGACACCGCATCAGGCGCCGCGCGCTTGATCTGATACAGCAAGAGGAGGGCGCGGAAATATTAGATGCCGTGTTAAAAATTTTGAAGGGAGTTGAAAAGCTGTTTTGAATTATCAAGAAAAGGTCAGCACCCGTGCCGATGTACGGGCGCTCTTTGAAAAGGTAAAGGAAAATCCTGCCGTGTCGCGTTATCGCGGTTATACCGAGACCAAGTCCTACGGCTGGGACGCGGCGGCAGACGATTACATCAAATGCGAGGGTGAGGTCTGGTTTGATAACCCTGCATACGACGCGGACTTTGTAACGGTCGGTACGCCGCGCGAGGGGGATGCAGAGCTGCTTGACGAGCAGCTGGCGGTACGCGATGACACCATTGCGGCATTGCAAGCCGAGTGCACGCTTCTGCGTGCAAGAGCCGCAGAGCTGGAGGCAGCGCTAGAGACGGCTGATGCCGCGCGTGCGGAGGCGGTAGCCAAGAAGGATGCCGCTTGTGCCATTCTTTGCAACCTGCGCGAGGTGCTTGAAGCCGTATTGGCTTACAGGCCCCAATAAATTTGCGGTGTGTTGCGCGATTTCGCGCAACACACTTTTTTGTTGTATAAAAAATGGAAAGGGCGGAAAAATAAGAAGGACGGAAGGGGAGTGGAAAGATGAACAAAGCGTTAAAGATCACCGATTGCGGGATACTTTGTGCCGCATCCGTGGTGGGAAAGATGGAAAAAAACGGACCGCTTGGCGGCGTATTTGATCTGCACGGTGACGATGATCGTTTCGGTAAAAAAACATGGGAGAAGGCAGAGGCGGAGATGCAGCGCATGGCACTGAACACCGCGCTTGCCAAGGGCAAGCTGCGTGAGGGGGATCTCGATGCTATTCTCGCAGGTGACCTTTTAAATCAGTGTATCGGTGCGGCGTATGGCTTAAAGGATTTCGATGTGCCGTACTTTGGACTTTACGGCGCTTGCTCTACGGCGGCAGAGGGGCTGATGCTGGCAGCGCTGCTGACCTCAAGCGGGCAATTCAGCCGTACAGCGGCGGTGGCATCCTCGCACAACTGCACTGCCGAGCGGCAGTATCGCTCACCGCTGGAATACGGCGCGCAGCGCACGCCTACAGCGCAGTGGACGGTAACGGGTGCAGGGGCGTTTGTGGTAGGGAAAAGCGCGCATGCTCAGGCGCTGATCCGCGGCGTTTTGCCCGGCACCGTGATCGAAAAGGGCATCAAGGATGCTGCCAACATGGGGGCAGCAATGGCTCCTGCCGCAGCAGATACGCTGTTGCGATTTTTTCGAGAGACCGACAAGCGTCCCGAGGATTTTGACCTGATCGTGACGGGGGACCTTGGCTACGAGGGTGGAGCCATTCTTTGCGACCTGATGGCAATAGACGGTATGGATATTGGCGGTGTGTATAACGATTGCGGCATGATGATCTACAGCCGCGACACGCAGGATACCCACGCAGGGGGTTCGGGCTGCGGCTGCTCGGCGGCTGTGCTTGCCTCCTACCTGTTGCCGAAGCTTGCATCCGGTGCTTTGCGGCGTGTGCTCTTTCTCGGTACGGGCGCAATGATGAGCCCGCAGATCATTCAGCAGGGCGAGTGCATTCCCGCCATTGCACATCTTGTCTGCCTTACGGCAAAGGAGGAAAGCGAATGGACATTGTGTTAAGGCTGTTGTGGGCATTTCTCATTGGCGGCGCATTTTGCGTGATCGCACAGATCCTGATCGACAAAACAAAGATGACGCCCGCACGCATACTCGTCAGCTTTGTGGTGGCGGGCGTGTTGCTCGGCGCGGTGGGGCTTTACCGCCCCTTGGCGGAATTTGCGGGTGCGGGTGCTACCACGCCCTTAACGGGTTTTGGCTATCTCATTTATAAGGGCGTGCGAGAGGCGGTTGATGCCAAAGGGCTGATCGGCGCCTTTACGGGTGGTCTCAGTGCCGCCGCAGGGGGAACTGCCGCCGCGCTTGTATTCGGTCTTATTGCTGCTGCGATCTGCCGCGGCGGAAAGCCGCGCGGCTAAAAAAAGAAAACAGAGAAAAGGGGCTTTTTGCGCATGGCAACAGGCTCTTTTTTCTTTCGCCGCAGGGCATCCAACAAAAAATGAGGATTTCGGAGGATTTCAAAGGATTTTGAAGAAAAGCAGAGTTTTTTCGCTTTTAAATCGGAAAAGTTCGGTTTTTTTCGGGTAGACTCGCCGAGATTTCGCCTATTTCCGATTTTTTACCGAAAAACTATTGCATTTTTATATACTTTATGTTACAATACCGCTGTGATATGGTTTCGTTGTACTAAAACAAGATTTTTAAGCTTCGTTTTAGCGAGCCATTCCGAAAGTTTTTACTAAGGAGTATGAATGCGGAATGAACAACAAACTGATCGAGCTGAGATCTATTGTAAAATCCTTTGACGGCGAGCAGGTGCTTTGCGGTATCGATTTAGATATCCATGACAAGGAGTTTGTC